>DASRZA010000096.1:0-4744 GCA_035686845.1 Armatimonadota bacterium
GTCGTGGACACGGATGTTCTTTCATACCTTTACAAGCGCGACTCCCGCGCGGAACGCTATCGTCCTCACCTGGATGGCCGGATCACGATCATCTCCACACAGACACTCGCCGAACTCTACCACTGGCCGGAGCGAAGCAATTGGGGTACTGCTCGCAGAGGGGAATTTGAACGCTTCCTGCAGGGATACGAGGTGTTCTACCCGGATCGTGAGACGTGCCGGCTCTACGGTAAGCTCACGGCCGATGCCCGGCGAGCGGGCTATGTTGTGCCGGCCACCGACGCGTGGCATGCCGCGACTGCTCTCCGCCTGGACCTGCCGCTTGTCACGCACAACGCTCGTAATTTCCAGGGAATTCCGCGCCTGATCGTTGTCACAGAGCCGTGATGAGGCGCGTTTGGACGCAGGATGCCTGTCTTCGCCCGATCCGCTCCATGAGCTCGCGAGCCATCAGTAGCTGCAGGGGCCGGGTTTGATTACGCGGGTTATCACAGGCTATCATAGCATCATGCGGACATCTTCGCCAACGGATGAACGAAGCCTCGGACCAGGAAAGGCTCTTTCTGTGACTAAACTTACCAGACGCTGTTTTTTGGGAGTCTTGTGCTTGCCGGCGCTGGAGCCGCTGTATGCCCAGGTGGTGAAGTCTGCGCCGGCGGGAGGCGTCCCGATGCTCCCGCCGGATCCGTTGGACGCGTTCACTCTCACCGGCGCGAAGGAAGACGCCGAAATGGACATCGTGACGGTGACCGGGCAGCCCTTCACGCGGGCGCTTCGACTTCGCACCAAAACGAGGCCTGCGACCGAGTTCGCGGTTCAGGCTTCGGCGACCCCGATTGCGCCGGTGAAACGGGGCGACGTGCTGCTCGCCACCTTTTATGTGCGCGCAATTGAGGGTGGGCAGCCGGAAACCGGCGAGGCGCATACCCGGTTTGCCTTCGTGCGCACGAACCCGCGCTTTGCCATGTTCACCATGAGGGATGTTCCGGCGCCTCGCGGGAAGTGGCGCCGCGTCGACATCGCTTTCCGGGCGAACGACGATGGAACCCCGGATGAATGTCGCGTCTCCTTCTTGCTCGGTTACGCCCCGCAGGTGATCGAGATCGGCGTAATCTCGTTCGTGAACTACCAGGACCGGGTCCAGCTCCGAGACCTGCCGCACACGCGGATCACCTACCTGGGCCGCGAGGCAAACGCGGCCTGGCGGAAAGCGGCCGAAGCGCGCATTGATCAGATCCGCAAGGCGGATCTCGCGATTTCAGTCCGTGACCCGCGCGGCAGGCCAGCTCGAAACGCTAAAGTTGCCGTACGAATGAAGAAGCACGCCTTCGCGTTCGGATCGGCGGTTGCCGCGGATATGCTGCTGGGTGAGGGGCCGGACAACGACAAGTACCGGCAGATGATCATTCGACTCTTCAACCGGGTGGTGATGGAAAATGACCTGAAGTGGCCCCAGTGGGAGGGAAACCCCAATCGGGCGAAGCGGGGCGTCGCATGGCTGCGCGAGCAGGGGATTGAGGTGCGCGGCCACAACCTGGTCTGGCCGTCGTGGCGCAATTCGCCCCGGGACCTCCGGGCGCTCAGCGGCGACAAGGCCGCCCTCGCCAAACGCGTCCACGACCACATCTTGAATGAAGTGACGGCGATGCGAGGTCAGCTTGTGGAGTGGGACGTCGTCAACGAGCCGTTCGCCAACCACGATATCATGGACGTCCTCGGCAACGACGTGATGATCGACTGGTATAAATGGGCCCACGAGGCGGATCCGGGTCCGCGGCTCTTCCTGAACGACTACCCACCGCTGGACGGCGCCGCGACGAACGACGCGCATCTGAACGCCTTTGAGAAGACGCTACGGTTTTTGAAAGACGGAGGAGCGCCGCTCGGAGGCATCGGCTTTCAGTGCCATATCGGGGGTGGGCTCATTCCACCGGAACACCTTATCTCAGGGCTGGACCGTTTCGCCAAACTCGACCTGCCGATTGAGGCGACCGAGTTCGACGTGAATACGGACGACGAGGACGCCCAGGCCGACTATACCCGCGACTTCATGACCGCCCTCTTTTCGCACCCTGCGGCGAACGGTATCATGATGTGGGGCTTCTGGGAGGGCCGGCACTGGATCCCGCAGGCCGCCCTCTGGCGGCGGGATTGGACCATCAAGCCCAACGGTCAGGCCTGGCTCGACCTCGTGCAGAAGGCCTGGTGGACCAACGCTGACGGGAAGACCGACCGCAGCGGCGTTTACCACACACGCGGTTTCCTCGGGGATTACGAGGTCACGGTCACTACCAACGGCCGGACGAAGACCGTTCCCGCGAAGCTCGAGAAGGGGGGTACCCGGCTGACTGTGTCGGTGGAGTGACGCCGGAAAGGGATGTCCCCGCTCAGCAGGAGCTTCGCCCTTGCGCCGCAGCGGATGGCTAAGCAGGGGCGCGTCACCGTGGGCGCCAGGACCCGGATTCGCCGGTCTGTTATAATGTTTACATGGTTTCCCAGTCCCGTCGTGCCGTCCTTGAGCGGCTCTTCATGGTGCTCGCGCTGCTTTACTGCCTGGTGCTGATTCTGGGAGTCTGCGGCATCGGCTTTCACCTGCTCACCACGCCGCTGGAGGTCGCGATCTTCGTGACCGGCGCGGCCGCCGTCTGGTTGGCGGTGAAAGAGCATATCCTGAACTGGCCGGTCGGGATCGTCAATGTGGTCCTCTGGATCGTGCTCTTCCTCCAGCAGAAGCTCTTCGCCAACGCCGTGCTCCAGATCGTTTACATCGTTACCGGGTTCCTGGGCTGGTACTGGTGGCTGCACGGAACTGAGGGGAAGACGGCCCTCCCCATCTCCCGTGCTTCATTGCGGCTCACTCTCGCTCTGGCGGTCGCGGTGCTGACCCTCAGCTACCCTACCATGATGCTGCTCGACCGCGTGGGTGGGAACGCTACCTTCTGGGATGCATTGACCACGCTGCTGAGCCTCGCTGGGCAGTACTTCCTGATGCGGAAGCACCTCGAGAACTGGTATTTCTGGATCGTCGCCGATGTCATCTATATCGGCCTCTTTCTATCCCAGAAACTTTATCTCAGCGCCCAGTTGTACGTACTCTTTCTGATCATGTGCTTCTTCGGCGTGGCTCAGTGGAAAGCCACGCTGCGCGCGTCAACAGCCGGCGCCACCCAAACGTCCGAAGCAGGCAATCTCGATCTGGCTCGGGGTGTAGAAAGCCCCATCTGAGACTTCTCGGCCCGGAAGTCGACTGTAATCTGAGCAACTTGAGCCACTTACGATTCTGGACTGTCGATCTATGCGCCGTACTGGTGTTGTCGTCGGGAAGTTCCTGCCGCCCCACAGGGGGCACCATCATCTCATTGAGACTGCGGGAAAACACGCCCGGACGGTACACGTGCTGCTCTGCACACGTCAGACGGACGTAATTCCGGGTGATCTGCGCGAGGCATGGCTGCGGGAAGTCCACCCGGAAGCGCAAATCCACGTAGTACCGTACGACAGCCTGCCGGATAACGACAGCCAGGCGTGGGCCGAGGTTACACGGCAGACTCTGGGTTTTATCCCGGACGTGGCCTGCACCTCGGAAGGGTACGGCGAGACCTGGGCACGTCTGCTCGGCTGCGAGCACGTCTGCGTGGACCTGGATCGGAGATTTGTCCCGGTCTCGGGCACCCAGGTGCGGGCCAATCCGTTCGCTTGTTGGGAGTACCTCGAGCCGTGTGTTCGGGCCTACTTCACCATCAGAGTGGCGGTCGTCGGAGCTGAATCCACCGGCAAGACCACGCTCTCAGAAGAGCTTGCGGAAGCGCTAAACACCGAGTGGGTTCCGGAGTATGGCAGGGACTATACCTACCTGAAGCTCTCCCGTTACCGGAGTATGGAGGAGATTCGGTGGCATACCCGCGACTTTGTGGCCATTGCCCGGGAGCAGCAGGCCAGAGAGGACGCTGCTGCCCGGCGGGCCAACCGGGTGCTGGTCTGCGATACCGACAGCTTCGCCACCGCCATCTGGCACGAACGCTACACCGGCCGGCGCAGCCCGGCAGTCGAGCGGCAGGCGCGTTGGAGTCACATCTGGCTCTACTTCCTGACCGACGTCCGGACACCGTTTTTCCAGGATGGTATCCGGGATGGAGAGGCGATCCGGGAATGGATGCACAACCGGTTTCTGGAGGCGATGGCGGGAACCGGTCGGCCGTACGCGGAGCTGTCAGGCAGTCCCGAGCGGCGCCTGGAGATCGCCCGGGATAATATCGAATTCATCATGAGCCAGCCGTTCCACTACGGCCGGGCCAACTCTCTCTACCGCCGCCAGCTCCCGATCCCGGCCCCTCGCCGTCCTATCCCGGAAGCCGGGTGACTTCGCCGGGCAAGCCGGTCGTGCTCGGGGAGACGGCGCTGATCTCAGGCCAGAGTCACCTTCAGAGCGCAGGCAAAATCGCGCGGTTTGATGGCGGGTTTCTTTACGGTAAGAGATTCGGCGGCCTGGTTCCAGGTGAGTTTGTCGTTGGAACCCAGCATCTCGACGTGCTGCACTTTGCCGGGCTTAGTTGGCGCCGCCGTACCAAGATTCTGAAGTATGAAGTCTCCGTCGGGCCAGCCGAGGACGATGGCATAGACGACGTCCCCTGCCTTGCTGCGGGTGAAGCGCACGTCCCGCGCGTCCAGCGCTCGAGTGCTGCCGCCTGAAAAAGCCCCGCCCGTCGCTGTGTGGCTCCCTTCCCCGAATATCTTCCAGGGCCGG
>DASRZA010000097.1:0-11923 GCA_035686845.1 Armatimonadota bacterium
CGCTTCAAGCGCTGAGATCGCGTTCACCGGGTGGGGTAAAAACGGCTGTATCAGCAGAGCCAGCGGCAGCGCGAGCGGGAACAGGAAACCCCATTCGGCGAGGCGCAGCCGGTTCACCGTTCTCCACACGTAAGCGATCGCGGCGATTAACAGCAGCCACTGGCAGAGGTAGATAAACCAGCGCTCCACGGCAATCCGCTGCGCGTCGAGCCGGCTTACGCTCGCCGCAAGATGCGTGACCGATTGGATCGGGTCACCGGATGCGCCCAGATTCCAGAGCGGTCCGGCGCCCCAGTGACGATCGGCGGGAACGGCCCGCATCGGGCTGCCGAGCATAGCGGTAGGCTGAGGCGCGCCGAAGAACTGGAGAATCGTGGGCGCCAGGTCTGTGATCGTGACGAGCCCGACTCGGCGGGTCGCATTGGAAGAGAGCCAGCCGCCCTGCATCTCCGGACCGACGGCGATGATCGGGGCCAGAGTTGACGAAGCGGCCGCCGGTCCCTGGGTAACAGGCGAGCAGACAATCAGGAGATCGCGTCGGCAATCCATTGTCACGGCGATATCGCCCACGAGTGTGTCGAGCCGCCGCAGCGCGCGCGCTTGCTGCGCCCGGAACGCCGGCCCGGTGAAACTGGCCTCGGTCTCCTGAATGCCGAGAAGATCCCCATCCTCTATGGCGATAAAGCGGCATCGCCGCGTGAGCGACCGGAACTCTTTAACGGTCTGCGGCACGTTGAGTCGGACTGAAAATGGGCTGCCGGGATCCCGCGTCAGCAGACGTTCGGAAACAGCGCCCGCGAAAACCCGCCCCAGATGATCCATGACGACGCCGGCGACCTCGCGATGGTACATGAACGGCGCGGCCGGCGCTGCGCCCGGCAAATCGGCGTTTCCGAGCGCTGCGCTGCGCACGTGCGCGTCTCGCAGCGTATCTCCCAGAAGGCCCGGCTCCAGATCATAATCCTCGACGCTGGAATCCGCTTTGATCTGAGCGTAGTTGAGCGCCAGGATCTGGTATCGCTGTGGATTCAGCGCGGTGCGCCGCCTGTATACGTCGGCAGCGGAGGCGCCATCGAACGTCTCGTCTCGGTCAAACGACTGTCCGATTTCGCCTGGAAAGCTCACGTTGGCGCGACTGCCGGCCCCGATGGTGAGACATGCTTCATCCAGTGATTCGGCGTGGACCGTGCGGGTGTTCATCATCCCGACCGCGCCGGCGTGCGCCAGTTTCGTCAGCGCCGGCGTCTGAGTGAGTGCGAACTGCGGGAATCCCAGATCGGGCGCCAGCACAAGGACGGCTATCGGTGGACGTTCGCGGGCGCGTCGCGTTGGGGCGGCTGCCGCAGCCGGCTGTATGAACACCAGCGCCAGAGTCGGGATAAGAAGTGGGCGGCCCAGCAATCGGGCCGCGCCAGGGATCGTTAACACTCACTCTTCCTGTGGAATCGAAGATTCCTGGATCGAGACTTTCGTCAACGTGTCGCCCTGCTTGATAGCGTTCACCACGTTCTGACCGCTGCGAACCTGGCCGAAGACCGTGTGCTTGCCATCCAGCCAGTTGGTGACCACGTGGGTGATGAAAAACTGGCTGCCATTGGTATTGGGACCGGCGTTGGCCATCGAGAGGGAGCCGACCTGGTGCCGGCGCGGATTGTTACGAACCTCATCATTGAATTTGTAACCGGGTCCGCCACTGCCGCTCGCCGTCGGATCGCCCCCCTGGACCATGAAATTCTCAATGACCCGGTGGAACTTCGTGCCATCATAGAACCCATCTCGCGCCAGAAACACAAAGTTATTCACCGTATTCGGCGCGTCTTTGGGGAAGAGATCACAGACAATCGATCCCCGGGAGGTCTCGAACGTCGCCACATAGCTCTTAGCCGTGTCAATCGTCATGGGCGGCGGCGCCGCGTACTGTTTGGCCATCTTTTTCCTCCGGTATCATCCTGTAGCGATGGGGATCCTGCGTGCTCGGCGCGTGCGGTGTCCCCATTTCGCGCCGCGCTGTTCCAAGGGACGAAGCATTCGCAGAATGCTTCGTCCCTAATCATCATAGCAGATGGCAGGATTTCTCGAATAATGGCGCGCTGCGACAGGTTGAGAGACGGATTCAGCCGAGTTAGAAGCCAGGCTGAAGTTCAGCCCGGTAACGCGCAAACAGCCAGATCACCGCCGTGGTCCATGCAATCCAACCCACCTGAAGCTGCCAGAGTGAACTGGCTTCGAAAGTGATCTGCCAGACGCCAAATAGTATGAGCGCCAGGACGGCCCAGCGCCGCAGCGCCCAGAGTCGTGCGCACGCCAATAACATAGCCAGCAGTGTCGGCAGCCAATGGGCAAGCGCGCCAATTGAATCCATATAAACGGTAAATGCCGCGGAAAAAACCACACCCCCAACGGCGACCAACCGGATAGTGCTAACAGCCTTCTCCCGTTCCGTTTCTCGTTTCACAATCCGCTGGCTCCTTCTGGGATCGCTGCCGAAGACGGTGGGTTCCGAAGCCGGGCCATTTCGCGAAGCCGCGAGACCCGGTACACCAGCGAGGGATGTGGCGAGAAGAGCTCATCCGCAGAGCGAAGTCGGGTAGGCCTGCGGTTCAACGTATAGATCCGAATCAGCGCGCCTGCCATCAATTCGGGATCTGCCACCCATTCCGCCGCCTGACGGTCCGCAGCGAACTCCCATTTGCGTTTCACGGAGGCGGTTGCCATCGCGATCAGCGGTGACAACAGGCCGAGAGCCGCTAGCGTGATTAGAATAGCCGGTTCGAATCCGATATGAAAGCCCACCGCGATCCCGGCGCCCGAAGCGATCATAAGAATGTAAAGGGCGCGGATCATCCACAGGTATTTGTTCGCGTCTCGACGTAGAACATGCGCCACCTCGTGAGCGAGCACCGCTCGCACCTCACCCGGCTCGAGATAAGTCACCAGACGTTCGGAAATGCCGATAACACCCTTTTTCAAGGCGATTCCGTTCGCCTCCGGTATGTTCAGCATGAGCACCTTATTGAGAGTCATTCCTGCCGCTGCCGCCAGTTCCTGAGCCATCTCGTACCACGGTCCGTCATGAATCTCTTTGCGCAGGCTCCGCTGCCAGACATTGATGAACCGGCCGAGGGAGAAGACACTGAGATATCCCCAGGCTAACAACTCCAGCGCCGCTGTGGGCGATGGTGACCGGCTAGCCCGTTCCAACAGGATTGGAATCCAGAACGCGATGGCGGGCAGGAGCAGCGCCAGTGGAGCGGCTCGTTTCATCAGACTTGGCTGGATCAAACCCGCGCTGCGCTGGTCGCTGTCGAGATGCGTCGCGCTGAACCTCGCCTGAATGAGCAGGGCTAACGCCGAGAGGGCGGCCGCCGAAATATAAATGATCGCGAGTCGCTTCTGACTGAGCGGCAGCACGCTTTGAAGCGTGTTGACAGCGGTGGATGAACAGTACTCCAACGCCCAGGCGACGCACAGCGGGATGAACACAAGCGCCGGATCGCTGAGGGCCTGAATCCAGTACGGCGGACCACGGTCGTATCGCCGTTGTCCCTCCGCCGGGTCCGTCTCAGGCCCGTTCTCAAACGGATCGCGCTGTACGAACCGGATCAGCCACCAGGGGAAGAGAATTGCCGCGATCAGGGACAGGCCGCAGTATAAGAATACCGCCAGATCGAGTCCAGTACCTCGAGCGTGAAAATGGAGCGCCTCGCCGGGACTTATCTTCCGAGCATCCGTGAAACGAATAACGCGTTCCTCCGGGACTCGAGCCCGACCGGTCCCGGAATCCAGGGCGCCGCCCGGATCTATGGCAAGAATGTCCGGCTTTGGCAGCTTTGCGCCGCGAAGCGCCTCCGCGGTCTGGCTCAATGGCAACTCCCATTCTCGAGCAAGCCAGCCGTGGTGGATCGCCGGGCTCATATCAATCTGCGCGGCGATATAATCATCGTCTTGGCCGGTACGAATATCTGCTGCCGGGCATCCGGATTTGCGCGCTATATCACGAGCCGCCGTGATGAGGCGCCCCATGCCGAATTGTGGATCGGTGGCTAGCGTGATCGCCGCCCGGTTTGGCTCGAACTCTATGATCACCGCGGTACCCGGCGATTGTTCGTACGGATCGGGCCAGTCCTCTCGTCCCGCACGATTAGCCGCCAGCGAAAAATCTTCAACATATTCTGCGATATCGCCGCGAATCCACGCCCTGTCCCGGCGCAGTCCGTTCACCGGAAGCACCGCGACCAGAATCGCCAGGAACGTCAGTGTCGTGATTCCCTGCGGGCCCCGAATCATTTCGCGGCTTTCCTCATGCTTTTCATGCCCTTGCCACTTCGCCGCCGGCTTCTATCTGTTGCTCCGGTCCCGGGCCGCTCGAGTCGATAACGAACCGCGCCGGGGATGGTATTCGCCTGGAATTCAACCCACCCTCTGCCCCGTTTCGGCGCCGGGTGAATGGCGACCGGGCCAACCGGCCGATTATTGACATTGAGCGCCTCGACGTGAAGCGATTTGAACGCCCCATCGATTGCGGGAGGGTTGAGGGCGATCGTAAATCGCGTATTCCGCGGGAACGGGGTGAGGGTCCACGATCCTGCGCGCTCGCGCTGGAGCAGGAAACTTCCATCGGTGGCTGCGACTCCAAAATCAACGAGCTTGTGGTTCGGGTTCGTGTGCGCAAGAATCCGCGCACGGTTCGCGGCCGCGAGATCGGGCTGGGCCGGTGTCGGCTGAAACCGGAGAGTGCTGCCGTTGTCCGAAACGATCAGTGTGCCAAGAATGATCCGGCTGTCGCCATCATTCTTGCCGCCCAGCGCGAGGCGGCCGCCGCCCGCGTCCGGCGCGTAGAGCCCGGTTTTGATTTCATAGGACCCATCGGGCATTCCTGCAGGCAGTGTCACGTCAACGGGATCGCCGACAGTCGTTTTGCCCACCGGCCACCGGTCCGGCGCCGCAGCGATCCCCGATGGCGGCTGGAATATAATCCCCTCCGGCTGCGCGGCGCCGGCGCCTGTGACGTGGATAAAGATAGCCTCGCCTTTCGGGATAGGATCGCCGACTCTCCAGGCGTACGTAATCCGGAACTGGCGCGGTCCCGCTTGTTCGAACCGGGCCACCGAAGGGGTTACGTCGAGCTGGCGTTCTGGTGTCACCACGGTGGTCCGGGCATTCACAAAGAGACTGGCCGGAGTGCGCGCGTAATCCACAACCACGCCATCGCGCTCCGCCGTATACGCCGTTAATCCATCACCCGACGCCATCCACCCATACTGCGGCAGCACATATTTCCCTCCGCCAACATGCCAGTCCGCATCCCGGCTGTTCGCCAGGATCACCAGCCCATCGTCATATTGAATTCGCACCCGGTCGAATGCGCTGCCGGCGGCCGCGGCCGCGTTCGTATCCAGCATCCGGCCATTCAGCTCGTACTGTATCGAGACCGGCTGCGCCGTCGCATATCGGTCAGTCACCGGGATCACCAGGTTCTGTTCCTGCCAGATAAATGGCAGATTGGGCGCCAGCGGCGCCGCCACGAAGCCGGCATGGCCGTACGCAATCTCCTGCATCCGGTACTGGTCAAGCGTCTTCATCGCGGGAATCCGGGAACCCCAATCGCCCGAATACCCGGCGGCGAGCCACCGTTCCAGGTATCCCATCCCGTGGTTCAATTGCAGTGGGTGAATCTTGAGCAGATCAAAATCTACCATGAGCGGGGCCGTCTGCCCGCCATTGGATGGTACGCCCTGCCCGAACTGCGCTTCAACACCGTCCAATAAGCCGCTCCAATACCAGTGGTTATTCCCCTCGCCCAGCACCGGCCCACCGTGGACCTTTCGGAACAGCTTCCAGAGATCGCGGTGCGCATTAAAGACGGTTCGAAATTCGCCGGCGCCAGGGACATCGGCACGGAAGTCCACGTGAAACCAGGGAGGCACGGCTGAGTGGACGTCGAGATATCCCCCATTCTCGCCAAACCGCCGCTGTACTTCCGGAGTAAACATCCGGGCATATTTCAGGATGGCCGTGGGCGCGACCGCATAGGATTGGATGAGGTTCTTCCATGCCGGGATGAGATGGTTCTGCGAGTCGTGCGCCACGTCTTTGGTAGTGTAGACCGCCGCGTTGGGATAGAAATCGACGTAGTTTTCGTGCAGGCCGAAGATTTCGCCCAGCCCGACCGCCGTGTGCGCCCAAACCTTCATTCCTGCGTCGCCGCCGAGCTTCGGATTGGCGGGAAGCACGTTCGGAAGCTTATTGTCATACCCGCCGTTTTGCCAATCGTGGACGATGGTATCCAATTCCGTGAGGCCGTAGGTCGACAGCTCTTTGAGCCACGCCGCGTTGTCGGTGAAGCTGCCGCCCCAGACGTCGAGGATAATATGCTTACCCAGCGGCGCCCGGTAGGGTGACGCGGGGTTGGGGGCCGTGGGGAGCACCGCGTGGAGATCGGGAGAGAGAGCGTAGTAAGCCGTCTCTCGCACCGGCCTCCGCCGGCCATCGGTGAGGGCGCCGTACCGGGCTGTGGTTCCATCCAGCGCGCCCGCGTGTGAAAGAGTGTAGTCCACGATAGTCTTGGCGAAGAGACCAAGATCGGGCAAGTATGAAATCTGGCCGAGATAAGGAATGACGATCTGCCGCCGAAAAGCGACCGGGCCAATATCGCCAAAGTGGACAGCGGCGATATAGGGATCGTCGGACCGGATATCCACCCGCGCCGTGCTTCCTCTCGCATAATAGAGGTCGGCGGCAACCCGGATGGTCCGGCCGCTCAGGGAGTAGGTCACCGCCCGGTGGACGCCATGCGGCGACTGAGTTTGGACCACGCTCGCGTGGACTTCGGGCGAATCCGATCGTACGATCTTGCCACCGGGCTCGACGAGATCCAGATAAGCGCCGGCGCCGATACCGATCGGATTCTCGTGAGCGGCCGGCTTCCCTTTCGGCTGCGGTTTCGTGGGCCAGAACGCCCATTGGTCCAGGATGCCGTGAGGCCGGCGGCCAATCGGGGTGAGGATCGTATCTCCGGGCGCAAACGTTGGCGAGGCCCCGCCCCAGGCGCTCGTTCGCCCTGTGAGAGGGTAGGAGTGTTTAGTGATAGGAGACGGCGCCGTTAGTGGGGCGCCGATATCGCTAATCTCACGATTGCCCCAGAGCGCGAAATCGAAGCTAGAATCATGCTTCGGTCCCGGATCCGTCTCGAACCGGAGAGCCACGGTGTGACCGGATTCGGGCGTGAGGTCGAAAGAATAGGGCGCCCAGGCCGAATCGGTCTTGTTTTTGTCCAGGAGTTTGCGTCCATTCAGGAACAGTCGGAATGTTGCGCCATCCGATTTGCCTGGCCCGGTCTGGCCCTCCTGCATGGCAATTGAAAAGTGGAGAGTGATCTTTTTGGCCCGGGGCAGAGCCAGCCGGAACTCCTGGTCGGTATCTCCGGTACCGTTCCTCCAGATCGGATGAATCAGGAAAGCGGACTTGCCGGCCTGCGTTCCAAACGGGGTGATGGAGATTCCCGTCTGGTCTTCAAAGTGACCGGTCCAGCCCACCGGCATCGTGCCCGATCGGCCATCAAGATAATGGTAACTCACCGAATAAAGTCCGATATCATCGAGATGAGTCACACCGCCGGGAATCGCGACGACCGGCGGCGGCGGCGCCGTGACCGGAGTGGGCGCAGCGCCCGCCATCTTCGCCGCTATCGCCAGAAACGCCAACAAAACCATATATACGCTAACCCGACTCGTCACCACTTCCACCCTCAATTTCAAGAACTACACGCATGATTGCCCGGTGTACTCTTTAAGCGCGGGGCGAGGGGTTTCCTGCTGAGACGGACGGAGGACGGAGGACGAAGGATGAGTCAAGCCAACATAATAGCCGGCCGTTAAGTCCCGCTGGGACGGCCGAGCTTCAGATCCGAAAAGTGAAGAGTCCCCTGTAATTTCAGCGTTTCCGCTTCCCCCGCGCTTCGCGCTGCACAGGCGCGGAGGCCTGCGCTACTATGCGTCCGCACACTCCACACTCCCGCGCCCCGCGCCCATCCTGCTTCCTCCGTCCGCGCCCGCGCCCTCTTTGATTCCTTTAAGGAGATCCGCTGCTTGACGTTGAAAGCGGGACATAGCTCCATAAAAAGGGGCAGGGCTTAAAGAAGGGGGTCAAACCAAACGCTAGTCCGGTAGATCTCCCGCAATCTCGCGGGGTAAGCCAGGGGAATCTAAAGAATCAAGAGCCACACGTTTAACGATGTAAGTTCTCCCGCCGCGTCGCGGCGCGTCAGGGAGATTCTTCCATGGCTATAAGGTTACGAAGGCCACGACGGACACCCCGATTTGAAGGGTTTTGGTGACGGCAAAAGAGCTTTCTATTGGCTCAAAGAAGGAGAGCCCGATCCCCACGCCGTGCAGGAACCCCCCTTTCCTTCCAGCCCTATTGGACCTATAATAGGTGTATAGGAGTTTATCTACATGAGTGTATAGGTGCTGAAATGGAAGAAGAACAAGCTGTTCGCTGGAACATCAAGGTTTCGAAGGAAACCGATCTCGCACTGCGCACCTTACTGGGCTCGCAGGGCATGAAAAAGGGCGATCTCTCGAAGTTCATCGAGGATGCCGTCCGCTGGCGCGTGCTCCAGCGGACTATCCAGGACATCTGGGCGCGCAACGCCGACGCCGACCCGAATGAGGTCCAGCGCATCGTCGATGAAGCCGTCAGCGAGGTCCGCGCCGAACGCCGCGCCAAAGGGAAGACCGGCAACGCCTGATGCGCGTGGTCCTCGATACCAACATCATCGTGTCCGCACTTCTCGCTCCGGCCGGCAAGCCAGCCGCCATCATCAGAATTTGGCTGGACGGGAAGTTTACGCTCCTGACCTGCTCGGAGCACCTCGATGAGCTGCGATCCACGCTGCAGAAACCGCGTGTGGCCGAACGCATCGCGCCACACAAGGCCGGCCGGCTGGTCAACCAGATCAAAAGGTCCGCCGAGGACGTGGGGGCGCTCCCGCCCGTGGAGCGCTCGCCCGATCCCATGGACGATTTTCTGCTGGCCATGTGCGAAGCGGGCAAGGCCGACTACCTCGTGACGGGTGACAAAAACGGCCTGCTTGGGCTCGGCCGTCACAAAGCCACCCGGATCGTTTCCGCCAGCGGATTTGCCGCCTTGCTCGCGTGAAAGGACTTTGCCCATGACTCGTGAAATCGTGCGCTCCCCTGCTCCCGAACTGCAGCCCGCCCCCGTGTTCATGTCGACGCCGAAGGCCGCGAAACCCATTCGTTCCTTGAAGGAGATCTGCTGCTTGACGTTGAAAGCGAGATACAGCCCCAAGAAAAGGGGCGGGACCCAAAGAAAGGGGTTAATCGAAACGTCAGTCCGGTAAATTTCCCGCAATCTTGCGGGGAAAGCCAGGGGAATCAAAAGAGTAAGAACCACACGTCTAACGATGTAAGTTCTCGCGCCGCGAGGCGGCGCGTCAGGGAGATTTCTCCATGGCTATAAGGTCACTCTGCCGACCGTACGTTTTGTCGGCCGTACGTTTTGTCGGCCGTACGTTCTTGCCGCGATTTTAGCCGCCGTCTCCGCTGCGCCGGCCGCTGCCGGCACATGGAGCGCCCCCGTCTACACTTACGCCGGCTCAACAAGCTCGACGCTTGTCCTGCCTGATGGGACCACCGCTACCCAGACCGCTGACTGGAGCGCTGCTAACCCACCTCCCGACAATGTGGAGGGAAACGCGGGCTGGCTCGAGGATGCGAACGTTACCATGGATGGTACCGCAACAGCGATTTTCACGTGGAGTCCCGACCCTAATATCCCCAACGACAGCCCGCCGAAGACTACGGTCGTCGAGATCGACTCAGACGCCTGGGCCGCGGGGGCGACCGGATCGGCCGTCGACGGATGGGGTGACGCCGCGGTGCAGCAGGATTCCTATGAGAATCCTCCGGACCCCCCAACGAACTGGTATTCGGACGGCACGCATTACGAGAGGGTTGACTGCTCATCCGGGACGTTTGAGGTGCAAGCCGATCTTACCGTTATCGCTGACAATGAGTCATCGGACAACGCGGCTAATTGCTACGGCGGGGTCTACTTCACGGCCTCCCTCCCTAACCTCGCCCTGGATCTCATCCGCGACGGAGCGCACGATGAGACGGAGGACTCAGATGGAAACCTTCACGGTGACACTACGTACTCGTATAATGTCGACACGCCGGACGGTACTATCGTCGAAACCAACTGGCAGACGTTCCACCCGGTCTTTGCGGGAGATTGGGATCTGCCCACCACGTCCTGGACCTGGAATCCCAACGAGAGTCAGGACACACAGACCACAGGTCTCTGGTCGATACCGTTTGGCAATTTAGTTTCGAACGAAGACGGGATCGATCCACAGTACTGGAGCGGAACCCCGGACGCTCCCGTCACAAAGACTATCACCTATGACGCAGACCACATGGCCTCGGTAGATCAGAATTATAACATCGACCTCCAGGCTACCTATTACCTCACATTCCACGACGAGGTAGAAGGCCTGACCGACACGCAATCCAACGTTATCGCCACCGGCCCGCTCTGGGGCAGCGGGGGCCCAGGCGAGCTGGCTTATATCTGGCCCACGACAGAAGGAGAGACCTACAGCGCGGGTAGCGTACCCATTACCGCGTGCTCGTCCACCTCCAACGGGTTCTCAGTAGGGGGGGACGTCGACCTCTCCAAATGGGCCAAGCCCTTCGGATTGAGCGTTGGCGCGAGTTACCAGCATTCAGAGAGTAATAGCTATTCGATAGCTATTCCCTGCCCCTTTGACGTCTCGTACGGATTCTACGCTTATCCGATCTTTGTGGATGTTTACTTGCGTCACACGTTCCACTGGCGGCATTTCGACTCGGGCGGAGAGCATATCCTGCACAACGCAGATGGAACAGTTAGGCCGCACATTGATGTAGAAGATCAGGCAAGTGGCGGCTCGGTGGACTGGATCGGGCCTATTCCGACCTCCACACCTGTCCCAGTAAACCCTGACACCACCCCCGAAACGCCACAGCCCGACACGGGCGAATGAGTGGGCGCCAGGCAGTGCGAGGGCGTGATCCGGCGAAGTAGCTACAATTAGAAACCCGCCGGCCGTGTTTGCGGCGGCCGGCGCACTTAGGGAGGGAGCCATTTCATGAAAAACAGCATCCTAGCAGTCATCGCATGTTTCGGGGCACTCGCCGCGTTCGCGGGCGCCGCCGCTCCCAACGCGCACAACGGAGCCGGAGCGAAGGCTTCCGGAAGTCCCGCCGCTCAGGCGGTCAGCGAGAAAAACGACGTCTGGCTGTTCACCACAGAATCTCAGATGCGCGTGGAGATTGAGAAATACCTGAAAAAACCGCGTGACACCTACTTCATCATCATGCGATCTCAGCACGAAAACTTAGGACCCGCTGCGGCGATGGCCTATCGAGAATGGCGGAAGAAGCGAATCGGTGATCCGCTCGTCGAGTCGGCCTACGCCTTCAGCCAGTGGATGGCAGCCGGCGAACTGGCCCCGAACTACACGACGAGGGATGTTCAGCCCCTGCTTCAGCAGCTCCGGAGCCAACAGATGGAGGCGCGGTATTATCGCGCCAAGGCCATCAAGGCCCGACCAAACTCGCCAGAAGTGCTGTTGGAGACGGCGCTGCCAATGTTTTTTTACCCCTGCGCCCCGTCTGTCGCCGATATGGCGAAGATCAAGCGCAGCGCGTCTCCGCAAAAAAGTCTGGCCGCGGAGCTGGCCGCCAATATGGTAAAGAACAAGCATCTCTCCGTGAACGGCCTCCGGAGGGCCGCCCGACTTGCTCCTGACTGGGCTGACACTCACTATTGGCTGGGGTCCATGCTCGTGATGCTCTGGCCGCTAGTTAACGACAAAGCCACCACCGCGGAAGAGTCGATCCATGCTCTCGGAAGA
>DASRZA010000098.1:0-4812 GCA_035686845.1 Armatimonadota bacterium
TGCATGAAGATGCAAAGGACCGAGCTCGGCTCTTCTTTACCCGTCACGCCCCACTTTCTTTCTTGCGGGACCTGGTTAAAGCCGATCTGCAGTAGGCGAGGGCAGCCTTATGAACGCGCCGTTTATTCTACCGTGCGTCGCGCCTGCTGATAGTGGGATGATCGTTCACATCGGTCTGTTGACGGCATTGCGGGGGCTTCCGGTAGTCGCAACCCGATTCTCGTGAAGTGGAGAACTGAAAGAACTCAACGTGCCCCACCCGCCACGGGGTACCATCGTCGCGATGAGAGCTCCGCTCTATAGGAGGTTTAAAGCCGGCATCCATGGACTCGAGCTCCGCGGGCACAGATCGGGTTTACCTATTTGCGGGAGAGTGGCAGCCGAGCGTATGGAAAGAACATGAGCGTGCGTTTCAGCTGATGGGCCCGAGGCTTAGTGTTTTTCTTGTCGCCATGGGCAGGCTGTTTCCTCTCTGCCTGTAATCGGTCCTTTTTGGAAAGCGGGTCGGACCGATTTGCTTATCGCGGGCGTACGCGACTGGCACTCTCCCGTCACCATTGACACGATGGGCCGGGTGAGGAGGTCCCGCTCGGACGCAGACGGCTCTGCCCCGGTGGTGCGCCTTCAATCAGCCGCCTCCAAAACCAGGAGCGCGTCTTCCCATCCCGCCGGCGACGTGTATGACAGCGCTCCGGTGTTCCGGAACGGGCCGATGGGCGCCGTTTCTCCCGTTCGCGGATCAATCCAGGCTGCGGCGCCTCCGGCCATCATCTTCGTCATGTCAATCGAGACAGAGCCTGGGTCGGCGAGATAAACCATGATCCATTCGCCGTCGTCGTGGCGAGCCGCCAGAGTCAAGACTCTTCCCTCGGTGTTCCCGCCGCCGAGAAGGATACTCTGGTCCGGAACCAGCCGCCACCATTCATGCCGCGCCAGGAAGATTCCCTTCAGAATCCCCATCTGGGCGGCGCCCGGCGCGTCAAGAGCCTGCTTCCACGTCGGCAGTACGCGCCAGCTATCATTATGTCCGTAGGTGTGATGAGCGCCCGCTAAGTACGAATAGTAAGCCTGCCGCCGCACCCAGAGCGGCGTGACTTCAAATCCATATTCCGATCCCGCCTCGTAAGCGCCCTCCGCCATCAGAACAGGCTTGACGGGAATAAGACCATAATCCTTCGTTACCATCGGATAGATCAATTCTACGCTCGCCCAGGTCTGCATTGAATTGAAGTCCAGCCACGGCTCATTGTGCAAAAAGCTGGAGGAATAGGGCGCCGGGTCCGGCTTAAACGTCACTAAGTGGGACCCGCCATCACCTTCCCGCAGTCCCGCCGCAAGCTCGCGCAAAACGGGTGTAAACTCCGGCCGGGCCTCCGGAGTCATCGACCAGACGATGTTGGACGCGTCCCGATATCGGTTCGCCAGCCAACATGCCCATGCCCGAGCGTTCTCCGCTGTAATCGACTGCCGGTACCGCTGATGGTACAGCGTCATCGAGATAATCAGATCGTTCTCACGGGCCATCCGAACCACGGCGTCCACGTTCGTGAAGTAGCCCTCGTTGGGTCTCAGCGGATCGTCATTGTTCCACGGCTTCTCACCCGCTAAGTTCGGATTCGTCCCGTCTCCAACACCCAGCAGCATCACCTGGACGAAGGCGAATCCATTTTCCCGCGTCTTCTCAAGAATGGTCTGGGCATCTTCCGGAGAATATCGCCGGAACAGCTCCCACTGAGTCGTGCCCAACCAGAAGACCGGATTCCCCAACCGGTCAACGAAATACCGCCCGTTCTCACTGACTTTAACGGGATGCGCGATCTGACGTGACCCCGCGCCGCCGCGTGCGGCTTCCGTCATAACATCCTCCTATCGCGATACCTCGCGACTGCTTTCTCTCTTTACCGCCATGTCTTTGTACTTTTGCGGTCGTTCTCGGCGCCGGTGGCGCGGGGTTAACTGCCAGTGACTGCGCTGCGGCGCGCAGACCTGGATGTGCGCATCTTTGCAAGAGCGCGGGCCTCGATTCGGCGAACACCTTCGCGAGAAAGGCCGAGACGGGTAGCCACCTTCTGAAGTGTCAACTCTTCGGCAGCCTCAAGGCCGTAACGCAGCCGGATAACATCGCGCTCCCTCTGCGTCAGGCCGCGCATGAGAGCGCTAACCCTTTCGGACAGCGCCAACTGGTCGGCGACCATGGATGGATTCCCCATCTTACAGATTTCCATCAACTCCGGGGATGCTCCTTCGTCATCTTCGCCTGCCGCGTACTCAATCGAAACCGGCGCCATTCCAACCAGGAGAAGCCGTCGGACACTATCCACCGAGATTTCAGTACGTTCCGCCAGTTCCTCCTCCGAAGGCTCCCGGTCAAGCTCCTTGCGAAACGCCGCGGCGGCCCGGTTGACCCGGTGCATCTCCAAGGCAGCCTGCGTTGGGAGCCGTATCGGGTGGCCGTGATGATCCACAGCGCGGCTAATCGCCTGCGTGATCCAGTCCATCGCATAGGTGCTGAACCGGAAACCGAGACGATAATCATAACGCGCCACGGCCCTTATCAGACCGATATTCCCCTCCTGGATCAGGTCCTCCAGGTCCACCCCAAAGCCAGCGTAGCGCCGAGCCACACTGACGACCAATCCGAGATTCGCTTCAATCATCGCGCGACGAGCTTCGCTATCCCCTCCGGCGATTCGCTCGCCAAGCCTCAGCTCTTCCTCAGCCGTAAGCTGACGATGACTGCCAACATTACTCATGTAGGAATCCAACCAATCAGACATCATGTGTTGTGAAACCTATTGACCCTGCGGCGCGCGTTCAAGTGTGGCCGCTGTGATCTTGGCCCTCACGGAACGCCGACTGTGTCAGAATAAAGTAGCCGCACTTTCAGTCTATCACGCCGATTCGAGAGGGCCAGTTTTCGGCATTTCGTCCGCTGCCGGCGCAAATCTACAGCGTCTTTGACCGCCCCACGTCGTCACACAGGATCCGCAGAGAGAACCCGCGACTCCCGCCCTCCCACCGCGTCGTCACCTGCCCGCCGCCCGCGTTGGGCTAAACTCCGACGCTACAGCAGAACGAAGCCCGCTAAAGCATGCTGCGGGCGCGGAGGCCAATGAGATCAATTGCTCTTTTGCGCTTTTCCTCTCTCTTGTCGGACTCCGTGTCCTCGGCGCCTCTCGTGAAAATAGGGCCGCCGCTCCACTATGTTATAATAGCCCCGCCCAGAATGGAAAATCCGACTCCGTTGCCACTCCTCTACTTCGCCTTTCCCAGCGCCGAGGGCACGGTTACGCCGCGGCTTTTCCGGAACCCCGAGGCGGTTTTCGAGGCGCGCCGGGTGGAAGACGTGGCGCCGGCGCTGCGCGCCGTCCAGGAGGGCGTCAACCGCGGCCTCTGGGCCGCGGGTTATATCGCCTATGACGCCGCGCCCGCGTTCGACCCCGCGTACCTCATTCCGGGAGTCTGCGAGATACCACTCCTCTGGCTCGGCCTTTTCAACGAACCGCTCGCCGAACCGCTCCCCGGCTTCGCGGAAGCCTGTATTGTTTCCGCATGGGAACCGGATATCTCCCAACAGGAATATAACCGCAGCGTAAAAGCAATCCGCAGTGCCATTGGCCGCGGCGATACCTATCAGGTGAACTATACGTTCCGACTGCGGGCGCATTTCTCGGGAAGCGACGTCGCCCTCTTCCAGCGGCTCTGCGCCGCGCAGCCGGGCGGCTACAGCGCCTACCTCAATCTCGGGCGGTATCGTATTCTCTCCGCATCACCCGAGCTGTTCTTCCGGTGGGACGGAGACCATCTTCTCACCCGACCCATGAAGGGCACCGCGCCCCGGGGCCGGTGGCGGGATGAGGATGACGAGCACGCGGCATGGCTCCAGGCCTCTGCCAAGAACCGCGCGGAAAATACGACCATCGTCGACCTGCTCCGGAACGATCTCTCACGCATCGCCCGGCCCGGCGCCGTCCGGGTTCCATCGCTCTGGGACGTGGAGCGCTACCGGACTCTGTTGCAGATGACATCCACCATCACCGCAGAAACCGAACCCGGAACAGAGCTTCCCGACCTCTTCCAGGCGCTCTTTCCGTGCGGTTCCATCACCGGCGCGCCACGTATCAGCACCATGGATCTGATTGCACGGCACGAGTCGTCGGCCCGGCAGGTCTACTGCGGAGCCATTGGTATGATCGCGCCCGGCAATCACGCCGTCTTCAACGTCGCCATCCGGACTGTGCTCGTAGACGCTGGCGCCGGCCTCGCCGAATATGGGATCGGAGGAGGTATTACCTGGGACAGCGCCGCAGGAGACGAATACGACGAGGCGCTTCTCAAAGCCCAGATCCTGTTGGACGAATCGCCCTCGTTCGAGCTGTTGGAAACCCTCGCTCTCGAAGATGGCGACTATCGATTACTCCAGAGGCATCTCGACCGGCTCAGTGATTCCGCCGCCTACTTCGACATTCCGGTGGACCGGGCAGCCGTTCAGTGCGCGCTCGACGAGACCGCGGCCGCTCACGATAACGGCGCCTGGCGCGTCCGCCTACTTGTCTCCCAGGCCGGTGTACCGCACGTGGAAGCCGCGCCCCTCACCGCGTCCGGTCCCACCCCGGGCGCCGTGCGACTCGCTCTCAGCCCGGTGGACTCCGGCGACCGGTTTCTCTACCACAAAACCACCCATCGGGAGGTCTACGACCGGCTCCGGTCCGAAGCCGACCCCGATCACACACACTTCGACGTGCTCCTCTGGAACGAGCGCGGCGAGCTCACCGAATTCACCACCGGCAACCTCGTCTTCGAGATGGACGG
>DASRZA010000099.1:0-26080 GCA_035686845.1 Armatimonadota bacterium
GCTGACGGCTCTAGCCAGAGACCGGGGAATACCTCGCTGCGCAAGATTCCATCCGGCCGGGGCTCGAGCCGCTCATATACGCCACCCCGCAGGACGAACCAGTCGATGGCCCTGTCCTGCGTCCGCCACACCACGTACTCACGGACGCCGCGCTCCTGGTAAACCTCCAGCTTAACGTGCAGGTCATAGCTTACGCTGCTCGCGGCCACCTCTATGGCGAGCTCCGGGGCGCCATCCACGAACCCATCGGCGTCGATCGCCGCCTGTCCTCCCAACTCCCGTGGAATCATCAAGAGCACGTCCGGCTGCGGCTCATCTTCCGGGCCCAGTCGAATGGTAGAATTATCTGCCCCAACGATTCCCGATGTCGCTGCTTCGTACAGAAACGCCCATCCGACCAGCTCAAAATGGGGGTGTCCATGTTGATCCAGCCGCAGCGGTGATGGCATATAGACCACTCCCCTTAGTAGTTCCGCTTTTTTCAAATGCGCCATCGCCTCGTAGCGCCGTTCAAATTCCTGCCGGGTGAGGTAGTCGCCGTTTTCAAGCGGCGGGACGCGTTCCGTCCGAACCGATGAGGGGAGCAATGTGGTGGTACTCATAGCTATTGACCTCTCGCGAGAATGATATCCAATTATATCACAGCCGACGCCGCCTCCATCCATGGTTTTCAAGTCCGCCAGCAGCAGTGTTCCGGTTTCCGTAGTGTGGGGCACGGGCTATATTCCTTGAGGATATGGGGCGGGACGGGAGTGAACGATCGCGTTCTGATGAAGATCCGGGCCGTCACAGTCGCGTGGGGCGCGTGTCACGCCGGCTACGGCGTGCCCGTGGATTGGCCCCCCGGTCCTCTGGCGCGTGGACCATCCGCCCTGGAGATGCGGTCGCGTTTCAGAGCCGGTCGAGCCAGTACACGTTCGATTCTTCGGTCGGGGACAAGCCATATCACGGCCACGGCCACGTAAAGCGCCCCGGCGACATATGCGGAGAAGAACGCGAGGGGAATCGCCAGCGCATAAAGCAGCAAAGATACCCTTCCCTTGGTATCTTTACCAACTGCGACTGCCAGGAGCGAATCCGACCCGCCAACGGCGATCAGCCGTGATTGGAGCAGAGTGTATGCCAGGGCAGCCATGAGCAGCACGACACCGTAGAGTGCGAGCGGCGCCGGCGCAAAGTGGTTATCGCCCATCCAGGCTGTCACAAAGGGAACGAGGGAGAGCCAGAAGAGCAGGTGCAGGTTCGCCCACAGGACCGTCCCATTCACTCGTTGGGTGGTGTGGAACATATGGTGGTGGTTGTTCCAGTAGATCCCCAGGTAAACGAAGCTCAGCACATAGCTCAGGAACAACTGGAGTAGGGGACGCAGCGCGGCGAAGCCAGCGCCCCGGGGCGCTTTCAACTCCAGCACCATGATCGTGATAATTATGGCGAGGACCCCGTCGCTAAATGCCTCAAGCCGGTTTTTACTCATCGTGCTGCGTCGATCGCTTTCGATCTTACGTCCGTTCTATCGAGGTCTGTTTGCACCCCGTCTCAAGCCTCAGTATATACCACATCGATCGCTTTGAAAAGCTGGATCTCCAGGGCGACTCCAGGTGCGCCAGTCCGCTATCCTGGTATTGAACCCGGCCCCGGCAGGTCTGGCGGATTGAAATTGCGGCCTCCGCAATTCCTTCACTAAACTCCTTCCACCGGCCGCCATCATGCCTGCTTGGGAGACAATCAGAAAACCCTTCATGCTAAGATTTATATCCAGCCTCATTTTACTCTTTCTCCTGCCGACCGCCCAGGCTTCGAGCGTGCCAGCCGCCGCCTCGGCTGCAATCCGCCGTTCCGTTAACTCCCCTCCTGCCTCCCACGCGGCGGGTAACACACGCCACCGCCATTTCCAATTCTCTCGTGCCTTTGCGCCATCCGAAAGCGCTGTCGCTCCGCCCGACGCGCCGTTTCGGGATGCGATCTGCCTCAATGGCCGCTGGCAATTCCAACCGGAACCCGTTCCCGCTGACTTCAAGCCGGACGCCGGCGACCCTCCCGCCCTGCCCGCGCCCGCGCCGAACGGATGGGCCCCCACGCCGATCAAGATTCCCTCGCCCTGGAACGTGAACGCCTTCAACAGAGGGGATGGGGGCGATTTCCGATGCTATCCCAGCTATCCCGCGTCGTGGGACGGCGCTCAGATGGGTTGGCTTCGCCGCACGTTTACCGTTCCGGCCGCGTGGAAAGGGAAGCGGCTGCGCCTCCGCTTCGACGCCATCGCGGGTAACGCCGAGATCTACGTGAACGGGCAGAAAGTCGGTGAGAATTTCGATCTCTTCCTCCCCTCCGAATACGACGTCACCCGTGAGGTCCGGTTTGGCGCTCCCAACGAACTCCGGGTCGGAGTCAGGAAGGCGTCTCTTTTCAACAACCGGGGCGTTGTCGGCGCCCGGACCTATCCGGGCGGCTCAATGTGGGGTCAGGCGATCGTTGGAATCTGGCAGGATGTGTTTCTTGAGGCTGTTCCGGTGGTTCACGTGGCGGACAACTATATCAATCCGCAGGTGGCCACGGATGAGCTCACTGACGAGGTCACAATTCGCAACGATAGCCGGAGGCCGGAGACGGTAAGAGTGAGTGGGCAGGTCCGGCCCTGGATCAATCTGGCCGGGAGATCCGTTCTGGACGCGCCCGAACCCCGTTGGCGTCTGGGGCCTACGGCGCTGACGCTCGCCTCGCAGCAGATCATCGTCCCCGCCGGGCAAACCGCCGTGGCGGCCCTGCGGCGGAAGGTCAACGGCGCCCTTCGTAACTGGTCACCCGATACGCCGGTGCTCTACGGCCTGATTGTCTCGCTCAGCCAGGGGAACAGAACCATCGACCGGAAGTATACTCGCTTTGGCTGGCGGCAGTTCACTTTTGACGGGAATCACCAGCTTTTGAATGGGAAACGTCTGGAGCTTCGAGGCGATTCCTGGCATTTCTTAGGCATCCCGCAGATGACGCGCCGCTACGCCTGGGCCTGGTTCAAGGCGCTCAAAGACGCACACGGAAACGCGGTGAGGCTGCATGCCGAGCCGTACCCTTCCTTCTACCTGGACGTGGCGGACGAGATGGGAGTTTGTGTCCTCGACGAAACGGCGCTCTGGGGCAGCGACGCCGGACACGCCTACGACCGTCCCGAATTCTGGACGAGAGCTAACGATCACGTCCGGCGCTTGATCCTGCGAGATCGCAACCACGCGTCTGTCTTTGGCTGGAGCGTGAGCAACGAGGTCGCCTGGTTCGTCGATCACAAACACCCAGCGTTGATGGACCGGCTCAAGCAGGGGTGGCGAACCTGGCTGGCGGATGCGCGAACGCTGGATCCCTCCCGCCCGTGGGTCTCCACAGACGGCGACAACGACGCGGACGGAATCATGCCGACCTCGGTCAGCCATTACGCCGCTCCGCAAGACATCGTCCGGGCGGACAAGCCCTACGGTGAGGGCGAGACCGGCGGCGCCTATTATGCGACTCCTCGGTATGCCGCGAAGTTCGTGGGTCCGCGCGCCTACGAATCGCAGGAGGGTCGGATGGAGGGAATCGCGATTGAAGCCTACGGTCTCATCAAAGGGGAGCGCGCCGTGGGCGCATCCTACGCCAGCGTCTTCAACCTGGTCTGGTACGGCCTGCAGCCGTTAGAACTGGGTCTCACGGACACCACGCGCCCGTACACCCTGGCCGATGGAATCTTCTTCCCACGCTACCAGGAGGGGAAGCCCGGCGTGCAGCCAGAGCGCCTGGGACCGTACTGCTCCACCCTGAATCCGGGTTACGACCCCCGGCTGCCGCTCTACCGACCCTGGCCGTTGGCCGACGCTATCAAGGCCGCCTACGCTCCGGGGGGCCCGGCCCCCTCTAAGTGGGACCACGTCGTCGTTCTTGATAAGCCCGACGTCGCTCCTCTGCCGCAGTCTATCAAGAGCATCGTGGTTCTGGCGGATGAAAGCTCCCTGCTGCCCAACGAGCTCCAGCAGTTCGGGGCGACTGTCGCCGATGATCACTCGCTGGATACCGCCAACTATATTGTGATCGATGGCGCAGCGCCTCCCCGGAACGGGCTGCCCGATCTGGAGCGGCGGATCGCTGATCGGGTGCGGCAGGGCGCCACCTGCCTGATTCTGGGCGCCACGACCGCTTCAGCGCCGGCCTTGAACGAGCTTCTCCCAGCGCATTTTAGCCTGACGGCCCGGCAGGCGACTTCTCTCCTGATACAATCGCCGGATCCGCTGATCGCCGGGATGGACAACGGGAGTTTCTACTTTACCGAATCGGGCGGCGGGCCCGTCATCCAGCATGGGTTGGAAGGGCCGCTCGCGACCGGCGGCCGTACCATCCTCGCTGCCTGCCCCACCGACTGGCGCCGTTGGAACGGGCAGCCGGAGCCAATCAAGACGGCGGCCACGCTGCGCAGTGAGCGCGAAGCCAAGCCGTCCGGCGCCGCGCTGGTGGAGTCGAAATCCGGCGCCGGCCGGTACCTGGTGGCGACGCTGGATCTCTCCAATCCATCCGTTGATCTCTTGCAGACGGTTATCCGGATGATGGCGAATACGGGAGTTGAGTTCGGGAAGCCTACAGTCGATTCGAACGCGGCGCTTGACGTTGTCGGCCGCCTGAGTCAGGCGCTCGCGTGCGGCGCTTTCGGCGGCGCGAGCCCGGCCGAGCTCTACCAGACTGACTCGATCGGCATCAACGACCGTCTACGGCCAACCATCGGCGATAAGTCCGGCGGGATCGCATGGCGGGCTCTGAAGACGAAGTCCACCGGCGCCTTCGATTTCAAGAATTCAGGATTACAGGGCCCCCTCGAAAATGCCGCCGTTTACCTGAGCTTCTGGGTCTGGAGTCCGCGGCCCCTGGACAACCTGCTCGTTGAACCGAACCTCCCGAGGCTGGACCTTCTCATGGGTTCCGACGATGGCTGTCAGATCTGGTTGAATTCTCATCTTCTCAAAGAGGACCGCGGCGTCCATCCCCTCACTCCGGATTCCATCGTGGCGCCCGCGGTCCCGCTGCAGCAGGGTTGGAACCACTTCATCGTCAAGGTCGTGCAGGGCGGCGGTGAATGGGGCTTCGAGGCCCGGTTCCACAGCAGCGACGCTCGTTTTCTCCTGGGCCTCCGGTCCTCGATTCTCCCGCCGCCGGCGGGCGGATAGGGGTTGTTTCCCCTCCGGCTCGCCGCCCGGAGTGCGTCAAGCGATTGTGACCGCGCTGGCCGAAAACGAGCAGAGATAGGCTGCAAGTCCGGAGGATTTAGCGCGGACGAAAATCTCGCGGGCTTACCAGGGATGCTGGATGAGTGCAAGCGCGCGGCGTATGGTGGCCACGGCGGCCTCGTAGAAATTAAAGAACCGCTCCTTTCCCCGTCGGAGCAGCAACCGGGTGGGTGACGGGGAACGGCTTGAGGCGCCGGTTCGGACGTGTTAAGCTGGATGATGTAGATAATGTCTTCGGCAGCACTTGACGCGCAGGTTAGGAGGGTTCCCGGAATTGATTACCCGGCTTTACGCGAATAACTATCGCTGCCTCGTCGCGTTCGAGGGACAGTTTGACGCCCTTACGGTTCTTTGTGGCGCGAATGGCGCCGGTAAGAGCTCGATCTTCGATGCGGTGCGCGTGCTGCGAGACCTCGCGTTGGGCGACATTACCACGGAGCAAGCGGTGCGCTATGATGATCATACAAGCTGGCTCGACAGCAACGTTACGGAGTTCGAACTACACCTGGATGTTCAGGGGCGCGCGTTCAGTTACCAGGTCCACATTGAGCAGGTCTCACCCACCCTGGCTCCTCGGATCACAAAAGAAAACGCGGTTTGCGAAAACAAGACGCTCTTTGAGCGGGATCTTGACGGCGTTCGATTCGATAAGGCGAGTGGGCTGAAGACAGGGTTCCCATTGGATTGGCGGAAGGCGGCTCTGGGCTCCATCCAACCGGCGAATGATCGGCGCGATATTGAAACGCTTCAGGAGGCGCTAGGCAAGATCTTGATCCTCCGTCCAAATCCTCTTGGAATCGAGGCGGAAAGCAAGGACGAACGTTCGAGGCCATCTCTAGATCTGGCGAATCTTACTTCCTGGTTCCGCTCGCTGTCCCAGGAACAGGAATGGACCGATCTGCTCCGTGAAGGCCTTCGAGACGTTTGGAGCGACTTCAAGTCCTTCCGCCTCGTGAACACCGGACTGCAGGCGAAAGAGCTTCAATTGCGTTTCGACTCAAGCGGCAGATCCGGCGACCTTACTCTGACGATGGACCAGTTGTCGGATGGCGAGAAGATGCTGATCGGCCTCCACATGATGCGGACAGCCCTCGCTACAGGCGCTGTGAATACACTCTTGGTCGACGAACCAGACAACTTCATCGGCCTCCCGGAACTCCAGCCCTGGATTTTGTCTCTTATGGAACTTACCGGCGGCGCCCAGGCCATGGTCATATCGCACAGCGCCGAGATTCTGAACGCCTCTGCGGAGCAGTTCGGACGATATCTCTGGCGTGACAACCACACCTCACTAACCCGCATCGGTCCATTGCGAACTCCGGAGGGGCTGAGTGTGGGCGAGGCCATTGCGAGGGGATGGGCGCATGCCTAGCCGTACCCAGATTGTCTGTATGCATGAAGGACAGAAAGGGCACAGCATCGATCCCATTTTTATCAATAGGGTTCTTAGGCGCCTACAACCATCCTGGATTCGCCCCTCGGGCAGCAATGTTGTCCGGTTGGTCGGATGAGGTGGCAGAAAAGAACTGATTCGGAGAATGCCCGTAGAACTGAAGGCCTGTCTAACGCAGGGAGCCGATACCACACTTATGGTTTGGTCAAATCTTGACGACGACATGGCGGATGGACCCGCCCTCAAGAAGCTTTTCTGGGCGGAGGCTAAGAAAGCAGGAATCTCGAAGAGCCAATTCGACACCATCGTCTTTATATTTGCTAAAGACCGTCTTGAGAATTGGGTAGAGTTCCTCACGACGGGTGCAACCGACGAAACGCGAGAGGGTCCCCGGGGAGGCAACGATAGAGCAGCGGCAGCCGCTGTCGAGCTGGCCAAAAGATGCGGAGCGAACGCCCCCGCAGCGTTTCCGCCGTCGCTTAAGTGGTCCTGCAAGAATTGGCGCGTCCTCGTGCAGCGTATGACCTCCGGGACACAGGCATCGTAACCGGTAGACGAACCCCGGTTGAGAGGGTGTTGACTTAATTCGATGTGCGCGGTCGAACACGACCGGTACCGTGAGGAGCTGAAAATCCCATTGGGGCCGTGTTTCCGGGTACGGGCAGGCCGTTTCCATCCCCCGTATGCTGCCTTCGCAGAACTGGCGTGCAGGAGGCCATCGAGATCGGGAAACCGCGATTTGGCCGTGGGCAACTGACGGTCGCTGCCCGCGGCCACGCTCTCACCACGCGTACCCTTCCGGTGATGGCCGGTAACCGGGGAAGATCTCGTCCAGCTTTTTGAGGACGCCCTCGTCCAGTTTGATCTCAAGCGCCTTCATTGCGCCTTCGAGCTGGGACAACGTACGGGGCCCGATGATCGGCGCGGTGACGGCCGGCTGGTGGAGCAGCCAGGCCAAAGCCACACTCCCCGGCTCCTCGCCCCGCTCCTTGCACAGGCCCTCCCAGCGTTCCAGCTTCTCTCGATCTCGCTCGATCTGCTCGGTCCGTTCGGCGCGCCGCCCTTTAGTGGGCTTGTCGAGTACGCCGCCTAAGATCCCACCGCCCAGCGGACTCCACGGAATAACGCCCAGGCCGTACGCCTGGCAGGCGGGCAGCAAGTCCCGCTCCACATGGCGGGAGGTCAGATTGTAGAGACTCTGCTCCGAGACCAACCCTAAGAAGTTCCGCCGCTTCGCCGCTTCATTCGCCTGGGCGATATGCCATCCGGCAAAGTTTGAGGAGCCGACATAGATCACCTTGCCCTGCTGGACGAGCAGTTCCATCGCCTGCCAGATCTCCTCCCACGGCGACTCTCGCCAGACATGGTGCATCTGGTAAAGATCGATGTGGTCCGTCTGAAGTCGGCGCAGCGAGTCCTCGCACGCCCGGCGGATATGAAGGGCGGAGAGGCGGGAGGTGTTTGGCCAATCGGCTATGTCGCCCTTCCCCATGTCGCCGTAGACCTTGGTGGCGAGCACCACTTTCTCTCGCCGGCCGCCGCCATGTGCGAAGTAGCGGCCCAGAATTTGCTCGGTAACCCCTTCGCCGCGGGTCCGGCCATAAACGTTAGCCGTGTCCCAGAAGTTGACGCCGAGATCTAAGGCCCGGTCCATGATCTTGAACGCGTCCGGTTCACTGGTTTGCGGCCCGAAATTCATGGTGCCCAGGCACAGGCGGCTGACTTTGAGACCGGTACGGCCCAGGTTGGTGTACTGCATGTGATCTCCTTTCCTGAGAAACCTTCAGGGATAGGATAGCCGCGCTCCTGGAATAATGGACATCCACTGCAAACCACTCGCCCCAACGCGCCGGGTCATGGAGCGGCGCTGGAGCGTGAATCTCGAGTCCTCTGTACAACGCACGCCTCGCTACCGAAACTGCTCCCAGTAATAACTCGAAGCCGGAAATCTCCGAAGTGCGGATATGATCTCAGGTTCCATAAACCCCGATAGAGTGCGGCGGCCTTTTTTTGGCAAACCAGGACTGAGGATTTGTGAGGTTATTCTGCCTTCTGTCTTCTGTCTTCTGTCTTCTGCCCCATGCTCCTTGAGGAGCGCAATCATTCTCTCGTGGCCGCCTTCCAGGGCGATCTGGAGGGGGGTCCGTCTGTTTCCCGATCGCCCGTTTACATCAGCCCCATGTTCCAGCAAGAGCGCCGCAAATGGGACTGCGCCGTCCCCCAGCGCTGCTATCTGGTGGAGCAGGGTCTCACCACGGATGGATGCCGCAGGTGCGCGCTCCGGTTCTGCGGCCAACAGGCTGGTGGCAGTCTCCAGATCGCACAGCCTGACTGCCGCCAAAAAGTCGATGCGGGCTCCCGCTGCCTTAAGCAGGGCGACCATTTCCGGGCGTTGGGAGTCAATGGCCACATGGATGGGGAGTTGTCCGCTGAAATCCCGCTTATTGGCATCCAGCCCCTGGTCTACGAGGAACTGAACGGTCGCCGGATCGCAGCGCTGAATGGCAGGCGCCCAGGCGGTCCGACCTTTATCCGTGAGGGTCGTTAGATCGGCTCCTGCCTGCGCTAACAGACGTACCATCTCTGGCCGGTTTTTTTCCAGGGCCCGCTGCAGCGCCGGGGTGCCGTGGTCGTCCTGGGCCCGGGCGTTCGCCAGGGAAGGGTTGGCCTCCAGGAGCCTGGACAGATCATCCACTGAGCCGTTTTCCACAGCTTTGAAAAGGTCCTCGGTGGCTAAGGGGTCGGGCTTTACCGGCTGGAGAAAAGATTCATAAAAGCGCATCTCCTCGGTGTCGGGAAGCCAGTGGGCGCGGAGGACGGCGTCCAGCGCTTCCACCCATGTCCGCAGCGCCGGTAGAAAGCCCGTCCGCCGCGAGAGCGCGACGAAGCGCCTGCACCGCTCCATGACTCGTTGGCGGAATGTGGAGATGCCCCAGCTTGCATCGGCGTACTGGCTTGGCTTCATGTAGCCCAGGGTGAATGCCAGCAGCCAGGCAGCACAGGTTTCGGTCGCTTCGCGGTCGTAGACCCTGTCGCCCTGGCCCAGTCGATGACACTCTGTTGCAGGGCAAGCGCGACCCCTCGCTGTCGGTATTCTCGCAGCACCGCCGTTAATCCTGCTGGCAGAGACAGTCGCTCGGCCCGCCAGCGGGGAAGCGCGACGGACAAATCGAAATCGGCTGCCCCAGATGCTGGGCCAGTGACACAGCATCACTGGGAGCCTTCGAAGCGGCTGGGGCTATATGCGGACGTACAATGCCGGCGCTATCACCCGGGTTCGCGACCCGCCCTCGATGCGGCCCCCGCAAATCGTAGATCACCTGAACGAATGGCTCTGGCGTCGCTCGCACGAGTTGTGCATGCATTTGCGGCAGAAGAGGGGGAGCCATTAGCCGCGACGCATCGCCCACAACGCCAGATCCAGGAGCGGCGGCTCGATCCCGGCGTCAATCAGGCGAGCAGCGATCTGGCCGCGGTGGTAGCTGGAGTGATTCACCAAATGCCGCGGCACGACATACGCCGGCAGTGCTCTGGGCTGCCCCTGAAGATCGGTGTAGCTCAACTCGCCAGCCAGCGCTTCCGGAGTTAACATGGGCTGAAGGATCGCAACCGCCCGGTGGGAGCGGTCCAGGAACTGCACCGCGGCCCCCAGTGTCGGCACGGTAGCCTCGTCGATGCGTCCGCTCACCGTCTCTCCCTGGAGACGACGGACCCAGATCAGCGTTGCGTCGGCCATGTGGATGAGTGTGCCGTGAACGGAGCGGCAATCCGCCGCCGGTTGCCGGGTGTACTGCTCGGGCGTCAGCAGGCGAATGGACGCAATGATCCGATCATCCGCCCAACGATTGTATTCGAACAACGCAGCCAAGTCGTCTCTCATGATCTCCTCCTCAATTATAGTAGGCCGGCGGTCCGTGGCAGATCGGCCACATCGAAGCGATCCCCATATTTCAGGTACAGGGTAGGGTTCGCCGCATCGGCCGTCCCTTGCGCCATTCTACTGCGCCTTTCCTCTGCCGATGTGTGTCCGATTATAGAGGTGCATTTCAATGTGTCGACGCTTCACTCGCGATGCCACCGAAGGTTCCCGACATCCAGAACGAACGTATCTGCGTTTTCCCGGCTCACTTCCTTCCCGTCTCGTAGCAGCAGAACCTCCCCACCCCAGACCCGGATTTCCGAATCGGAAGCCGCTCTCGCACGATGCTTGTATATCCGACCCACGTGTTGGCCGCTGGCCGCGAGCCTCTCCATTCGAAGGGTGCGGATGTCGAGCCGATACAGCGGGGTCTCGTCATACCGTCTCGATTCCGCGTAACCGAGGGATCCGATGATGTAGATATGATTGCCGATAAGCGTAGCGGTGTGGAAGTCCGTCGGCTCGAAGACATTTTCCGAGTAGCCGTATACTTGAACCGATCCGTTGGGGCCATGCACGAACACATCGTTGTAGATGCAGAAATCCTGATCGTAATAGTCCTCGTGTTCGCCGCCGATCTGCACGATTCTGCCGTCGGGAAGGAACGTGAGTGTCTGCCCGAACCGCTGCGCACACCATACTGGCTCTAAACTGCTATACGACATGCTGAACTTCGTCCGAGCACAATAAGCGGTAAGCCCTGCCCGTATCATCGCCTGCCAGAACGGCTCGTTCATCGGCTCGGGATTCGCGGTTCCAAATCGGGTTGTCGGCGCACGTATGAAGTCTTCCGCTGAAACGGTCAGAAGCGCTTCGTCCGGCTCGGGAGAAAGTCCGAGCAGCGCGCGCCTCCCCTCCGCCGACACTGTCTGCGGATCTGAGCCGGCGTCGAGCAGCCGGAGGGCAACCTCCCTGGAGCACGCCCGACTCAATGCGGTTCCGTTCGCATCCGCATCGACGTTCGCGCCCGCGAGCAGGAGAATCTCGACGCACTGAAGGTCATCCAGTTCTGCTGCTTCCATCAATGGCGTTTCGCCAAACTCGTCGGACTGCTCCGTGTCCACTTGGCGGTCGAGCAGCCAATGAAGCACGTGTGGATGGAGCCCATTCACAGCCATCATCAACGGAGGCTGACCACACCGTCCGCTTACATTCGGATTTGCGCCGCTTGCGAGCAGTAATTCCGCTTTTGCTATGTCGCCTACCACCAGGGAGAGAAGAAATGCGGTCCTGGACCACCAGTCCCGCGCTTCCAGCAGCGCGCCAGCACTCAGCCGCGCCTCAACGTCCGCCAGCGAACCAAGGCATACCGCTTCCATCAAGGGAGTCCATTCAAGATGCGCCTTATCCGCGCCGGCCTCCAAGAGAAGTCGGACCCCATCGAACCGGCCGATGCACGACAGAACGCGCAAACCGGATTCTTTATATGCACTGGTTCCGTTCAAATCGACACCGTTGGCAATCAATAGTCTCAGCAAGTCGAGAAGGCGCGGATCGCGGCCCACATCCCTTCCATGCACGGCATCGATCAGCGCATCGTAACCGTGCTCCCGCTTGTACCGGATGTCTGCCCCGGCGCGAATCAGACTTGCGACCCTCTCCGGGTCGCCGTCACTTAGCACTCTTACGACTTCATCCTGGCTGATCATCAGTTCAAGCCGCGTGATATTTCACGTGCGTTCATCATGTCGTTAGTGTAACTCATTGGCGGCACTGAAGGTGGTCGATGGGCCGGCGCACGTTCGAGTCTGTCAGGTCGAGTACCCGCAGCTTGTCTCCAACCTTCGCGACCGCGTCAATCCGGCGCAAGATCGTCTCGTGGGTTTCAGCGTAGCGGGCCAGCCCCCGGAGCTTGGGCAGCGCGTCGCTGAGATGCGGCGAGTGCGCATCCACGATGTCAGCTCCAATGGCGCCGTCCGTAATCCGCGATCACATTGCACCCTCGCCCGCCCGGTTGACCGGATGTCGTCGGAAGGGCCGCACTCATTCCGGCGGGCGATCCTCCTCCGATCCGGGCGCCCGGAGCGCGTTCTCTTGCCCGTATACCGTGTGGATCGGGGTGGACAGCGTGGCCGTCGTCCAGCTTCTGACGCAGTTGCCGGTTGCGGACGGCGATCATGCTAGAATAACTCTTGTCGTCCCAGCCCAGCTCCCGGACATCCTCGCGCGCGAGCGCCCGTCTCTCATTACGGACGAGCGCCTTGAGTTGTGTAAACGCCCGCGGAGAAAGCGAGGCGCTGCGAGACTGTCTGAGATCAGAGAATTTCAAGTACGTTCTGATCGGGGGCGGATTCGAGCGTCGAGATCGCGTCCCGGTGGTCGCGGAGAAGCCTCTCGACGAGTTCGGTCGTCCGCTCGATCCAACCCGACAAGGCGCACCTGCGAGGAATCGGGAAAGAGATCGGCAAGACGTGGGCACAGGTTGAAACTGAGATTCTGATCGAACACAAGCTTCACGCCGCCGTCAGTGTTCGGCTCTCGCGCTCGGCGGCAAAGGCGAGGCAGGCGCGGATATCGTCCTCGGTCAGCTCGGGGAAGTCCGCGATGATCTCCGAATGCGACATTCCCGCGGCGAACCAGCCGAGAACGTCAGAGACGGCGATGCGCATGCCGCGAATGCACGGCCGGCCGCCGCGCTTGCCCGGCTCGATGGTGATGATATCCGTGAAGCTCATAACGAGATTATAGCGCCGACAGCGGTCAAGAACAGATCGGTATGCACGGAATACTGCCCCATCCCGCCCAGGACCCCTCAGAACGAGGCCAGCAGGGCCACGTTTCACTATGTCATCCGCAGGCGGTCCGTGCACCATTGGCGGAGACGCCGGCCGGAACGATTACAACCATCCAGTGGCAAGCCCGAGGCCGGCGCCTACGCAGCCCGGCCGCCGAAGCTACAATGTAACAGCGCCACTCTGGAACCAGCAATAACGCGGACGGTGCCGACCGCGCCGGCGGGCGCGTGCAGCCATACCGTTCGGAGTGACCGTGGCTGAGCGATGAGGCGCCGGATCACTCCAACCAGTCCGCCTGGTCGTACCCATCAAACCGGCCATATCGCCCTCGCCCGTATCCAGGAAGTTGATGCCGAGATCCAGGACCCAGCCATCTGAATCTCGGCTGCCGGCGTACAATCAGTGAAAGGGGTGGCAGGATGGATGATAACAGCGCATCCAACAAGAAAACGGTGCTGGCGTTCTACGACTTGATGTTCAACCAGTGCAAACCGGCCGAAGCGATCGAACAGTACGCCGGACCCGAGTACGTTCAGCATAATCCTGGAGTAGGGGATGGTAAGCAGGCCTTCATCGACTACTTCAGCCGCATGGCATCAGCGTACCCCGGTAAACATGTTCAATTCATGCGGGTGATTGCCGAAGCCGATTTCGTCGTACTTCACTGCCATCAGGAGTGGCCCGGAGATGGCGCCTGGGCGGGCATCGACATTTTCCGGCTGGAGGATGGAAAAATCGTAGAGCACTGGGATGTGCTTCAACGCGTGCCAGAGGTGAGCGCAAATGAGAACACGATGTTCTGAGCGGTGGCCGACTTTGAGGGCCGTGCGGCCCGGGTTCTTGTGCTGCACGGCGCCGCCTTTCCTGTTATAACGCGACAGTCTGAATTGCTCCATCTTCGTCATAGAAAACCTCGGCGACTCTGACACATCGCAGTTGGCTGATGCCACCTGACATCGACGCGTCATGGTAGAACAGATACCACTTTCCCTGGAACTCTACGATTGAATGATGGGTTGTCCAGCCAATAACCGGTTCCAATATCCGCCCCAGGTACGTGAAGGGCCCGAGCGGGTTATTTCCGGTGGCGTAGACCAGGTAATGAGTGTCGCCCGTGGAATAGGAAAAGTAGTAGACGCCGTTTCTCCGGTGCATCCATGCCGCCTCGAAAAAGCGCCGATCGTGATCGTCCGCTTGCAGCGGCGTCCCGTTCGCGTCCAGCATCGTGAGAGCTGTTACTTCCCCGGCGAAGGATCGCATATCCTCGCTGAGCCTGGCGACCCGTGGCCGCAGCGCCGAAACCGACCCGGTCGCCTGTCGGCTTCGGTAAACACCGCGATGTTTCTACGAGCATGCAGGAGACGGGGCAGGGGCTTTTGCTTCAGGCTGTTTTCGGCGACGGCGTTTAAGTTCGTGGTGGTTGTGCGCGGGTCAACGGGAGCGCGGGCTCGTATTGCGGGATGGTCCGGAGCCGTGCCCACGACGAACGGCCCGCGGTATACCTCTCGCAGCGGAAGGATGTCCCACGGCGAGCTGTGCGGTTTTGCCGCGCCGGATGGCGCCCTGGCAATCAGATCCCCATCGGGCGCCGCTGCGGTCCGCTGGGGGACCACCGAGCCAGCGACAAGTTCGATTCCCATTGCCAGCGATCTCGTCAGGCCAGCGCTCACGCTGAGGAAGCGGTGGCGATCACGCCGCGCGCCAATCGTCGTGGAATCGCCGGGACGATCATCAGGGGGCTGCCGCCGCATATGTGAGTCGAGCCTTTATACCGCATCATCTCCTCATCTCCAGCTGTCCCAGCTCAATCAGGCTTTCCAGATCTTCGAGTCCGCCGGGCTCTTCCGATTTGAAGAGTGCCCGGATGGCCTCGAGTTGAACGGGATCCGCCTGGCCCAGCATTCGCGTGACGTCGGCAACATCCTGAGTTCGCCCGGATCGAAACTTCATTAATGCGAGATATCGCAATGGAAGAATTGGCAGCCCCTGTAGATCGAGATTCAATTGGGCCTCTGCGATTGCGCCTGGCCACCATTCCTCCGAACCCTCAATCAGGTCCACGCTGACGCCGTCGAGAGTGAGCCAGGAACTCCCACCGATGGTCAAATCCCCTTCATGCGTCCAACCGGCGGACCGGACCGCGCGCCGCGCCGCCTTAGCGTCTGCACTCGCGATTGCCAGGTCCAGGTCGAAAGTTGTCCTTTCAGGCATATAGAGTCGGGTAGCGACGGCGCCAACCACCGCGCAGCCGATATCCCCCATCACGCGTCGAACATCCGGCCATTCCACGTTCACCGTCCTTTGCCGCACGAATCGAAGCGCGCTCCCGGTTCCCGGTCGCTGCCGCCGCCGCGCCATGGTAATCAGTCTCCTTCGAACGATCTCAGCTTGACTCATAACATTACCATATACATAATCACGATTTGCCGCCATTTCCCCGACAGGGATTGGGGCCCCTGGCCTCTCGCGCGATAATCGCTATCGGCGCGAGATATTTCGGATGCGAAGTGTCGAAAGATCTGTTCATCTCGTCAACAAGCTTCGGGATGGCCAGGCGTTCGACGTTTTTCCACCGCATCCAGGATTCGCCGGCGAGTTTCGGCGGAAACTCGTACGCTTTGCGCCGAACGATTATTGAGCACCGTCGAGACAGCGGGCCGCGAAGCGCCCGGCTTCATGTTGTCCGCCATAGTAACCATACGCTTGACTTTCGCATCCACCGCTGCTGGTCCGACTTCATCCATAGGAGGCGGCTTCTTCCTACCTTCGTCCCCAATCGTTCGCGGCGTCCAAGAAGTCGGAGCCGGGTTTCAGCGCCCGCCCGCTGTCCCACGGGCGGGCGTCTTTCGGCGACCCGGCGACTCTATCGACGGACCGAGGCGAAAGCTGGCCCACGCGGTGCGCCATTCGCCATCCCTAATTGAACGAGAACCTTGCCGGTCGCCTTATCATGCACGGTGAAAGAGCTGTCTGCGAAATCGACCACATGACGCGGTCCCACGGCGCCCGTCGTGTCCGGAGTAGGCTTATACCCGGGTCCCGAAGCGCCCGGAAATGCCTGTAGAATTGTTCCGTCCTCGGCCGCAGTCGGCGTTGCCGCCGCTCTTGCGGAGAAAGCGGCAAACGTGAAAAGAGCAACCAGGAAAATTGCGAATGTCACAGCGTTATTACCCACGCGATTTTTGTCTGCGCGCACTTTTGAATCGTACCTCCATTGCCGGCGCGACGTCCGGGGTCGCGAGTCTTACGCTCTTGAGGGGCGGTCAATTCAGTATAGCCCGATCTCAGTCGCAGGATTCGATCGGGCAACGGCGTTCAAGTCTCGGAGTAGGTACACCGGCGAGGCGGCGGAAGTCTGTTGGACTTACGAAAGTGTATTCCCCACAGCCGGCGCCCAATCGCGGCGGCAGTCGCCGGCCGAAAAACCCACGGCGGCAGTTTGGAATGAGCTCGACTTGCGACTGCGGCCAAGCGGTACGTATAGAGAGCAGGGCACTCCATACCGTTTGCTCGGGTCTCGTCCAACCATTTGGCCTATAATGATAGTAGCGTTGGTTATGCGGGGAGTTAAGTGGGAATGTGATCGGATGGCGAAGAAACTCGAAAAGACCGCGGACGTGCAGGAAGTTAAAGTGCAGCGCCCACGGCACGCCGCTCTGTCGGCTGAGGAATCGCTGAAGCTTATGGAGGCATTCCCGGAACGGAAGGAGCAGATCGTTGCTGCTGTCCGAAAGAGCAAGGATCGAACTCTACCTTCCTGACTAACCCTCGCTTGCCTACCAGGGATTACAATATCGGTTGGAGCAGGAGTTTACGTATGCGTTCGGCGGTTGCACCCTGATTCGCGTTCTCAGCGGAAGCTACATTTCCCGCTTGGGTGTGCCAGTCCCGGATGGCGTCAACCTCCTACACTTTTGGAACGTCGTACTGACGGACATCACCTGGTCTTAGAACAGATTCGCAGTGGCGCGACTTATCAACCCAAGCAGCGCGGTGGCGACGCGGTCAAGCATTTGGGAACCTCACAAAAGGAGAACAACGAGTGTCGTTAGTGCCGCTCTGTCGATCCATCATCAGCAGCATTAAGACCGAGATTACGGGCGGCCCCAACAAGGGGATGAAATGGGCGCGCGCCACTGGCAGGCGATACCGCCGCGGCGCCTTCGAACCACCGCGCGTCGCCGCCATCGAACGGTTCATTTTACCCGGTGACTGCTTTTGGGACATAGGCGCCCACCGCGGATATATTACTCTACTCGCTGCACGGTGCGTTGGCTCCGTCGGCAGAGTTCTCAGCTTCGAGCCTCACCCGCTGAATATCCCGTATCTCGATAAACATATCCGCTGGAACCGCCTCACGAACGTCCAGGTATTCCCCATTGCACTGAGCCGCCATAATAGCAAACAAATGTTCGGGGGGGGGATCGCTAACGTCCCATCTCGGCGAAGGCAAGTACGCGGTTAATACCCGTTCGATTCGGTCACTCATTCAGACCGGCGAGTGCACTCCGCCGACCTTCATGAAAATCGATGTCGAAGGGGCTGAATGGGATGTCCTCGAAGGCGCGGGTCAGCATCTATTTGGCCCCAGCATGGCAATCCTTGTCGCCACGCACAGCGCCGAACTACATCATAAATGCCTCGCTCTGCTTTCTCAATTCGACTTCCGCATCATCGAATCCGGCAAGGTTACCCTAGCCCGAACAGATGGCTGGCAGTCTGTAGAAGACCCCGAAATCATCGCGCTGGGACCGGAGAGAGTCATCGCCGAGAGTGATATCGAGTTCTTCCGCCGCAACTGTTGAATTGCCCGCCCACCCCGGAACCACATCCTTTATAATCCGGGCCGCCTCGCGCGGTTTGGGAGACTGCCCGAACCGTGCTTAGAATTCGAGCTATTTCCGTCTGCTGCAGCCGCCACCCGAAATCGGCCTGGTCGCTCTTCCCCGTCGACGGTCGCGAACATCTTGGGCTGCATGGGTACACCCCCTGTCGCCGACGCCCCTGGTCTGTGCCAGCACCGCCGCATTCAACAGCGTCATCATAAGCCGGACTGTGCGCCATCGCCGGGGATGCCGGCGGGGACGATGTGCGACTCTTTGCACGCTGCTACCTGATTCCCAATCCCCGCCCGCGTTGGTGACTATCATCGGAAGGAGAAACCGATGTTATTCGAAGCGCCAGACCAGGCTCCCATCCCGGACGCAAGCACGCAAGGGGCCGCGCCGGCTGGCCCGCAGGTCCTGAATGGCTGCGCCATGGATTTATTGAAGTAACCGGTTGCTCTAAGCATCGTCCCCTTCAGGTTCTCCATCGAACAGAAATTGCGACGCTCAGCGCGAAACCTGGTACAATTACACTGCGCTATGAATCGCGACGTGAGCGTAAGATCCGCGCAGGCGCACGACTTTTACGCAGACCACGGTGAGATATTATGACAGTTCTGGATCAACCGAAGCTCGAAGCGTACAATCTTTACGCCGCCGAAAACGGGCGAGTGATTCGCGTTGGAGAGACGCGCGTCAGCCTCGACACTGTCATCGGCGCATACCTACAGGGATCTCCCCCAGATGAGATAGTTCGACAGTACCCGGCGCTGGATCGCAAGTCTGTCGAGGCGGCGATTGCTTTCTACGAGCAGAACCGGGAGGCCGTTGAGAAGTACCTGGAGGACCGGGAACGTCAGGCTGCTCTCGTGCGTGAGAGGATTGAGAAACGGAGTCCCCCCAACGGCATTCGCGAGAGGCTTCTGCCACGGCGTCATCCCGAGTAGTCGATGCCAGATATCCGTCTTCTGGCCGATGCAGACTTCAACCGGGCCATCGTCGCCGGTGTCTTGAGAAGGGTAGCCGGTCTGGATCTCGTCACGGCGCAGGATGTGGGCCTTGCCGGCCGGACCCCAGATCCGGTTGTCCTCGAATGGGCCGCTGGCCAGAGTCGGGTGGTGCTTACGCATGACAAGAGCACCATGCCCGACTTCGCCTGGCGTCGCGTGAGCGCCGGGCAGCCCATGCCAGGCATGTTCGTGGTTCCGCAGTCCCTGGCGATCGCCTCGGCTATCAACGATATTGCATTGATCGCCGAGTGCAGCGACGCCCAGGATTGGGACCGCCGGGTCGAGTACTTACCCCTTTAGCCAGGGTATGTGAAATGGTGGAGGGGGCCACGTCGCCCCAGATCGCGCCGTGTCGAGCAGGATGTAGAAGTGCTGATTCAACTCAAGCGGCATCCACGAGCCAGCGCAGCACATTCTGTCATATTTAACCATCTCGCTGTGTCAAAATGACACTATACTATGGTGAATTATGACAGAATCATGACAGAATACCTTGGACGTGAGCTAACCCCGCGAATAGTGCGTGCCCTGTCTCGTCTGCCAGTGGTGGTGGTGTCAGGGCTGCGGCAGGTGGGCAAGAGCACGCTCCTCCTGAATGAGCAGTCGATTAGCAGTGGTCATACTTATCGTACCCTTGACGACTTCGCGACCCTGGCCGCGGCGCAAAGTAACCCCGAGTCCCTGCTGCGGGGACGCGTGGTGCTGGACGAGGTGCAGCGGTGCCCGGAGCTCCTGCTGGCCATCAAAAGAGGTGTCGACGAGGAGCGCCAGCCCGGCCGCTTCATCCTTTCAGGCTCCGCGAATTTGGCCCTCTTAAGTCGGGTTTCCGAGACCCTTGCGGGCCGAGCATCCTACTTCACGCTGCAACCGATGACGCGAAGGGAGCAGCGCGGTAATCTCGACCCGTCTCCATTCCTGGTCGATTTCCTGAGATTTCCCGCGCTACCGATGATTAAGTCCGAGCCGGTGACCGAGTTGGAGGTCCTACGAGGTGGACTGCCGCCAGCCTGCCTGGGTCCGGCCGAAGGTTTTGAGGAGTGGTTCCGCGGCTACGTGCAGACCTATGTGGAACGCGACGTCCGTCAGTTGTCCCAGATTACGGACCTGGTTGCCTTCCGTACGCTCGCAGGTCTCGCGGCACTGCGCACCGGAAAGGTTCTTGCCGTGAGCGCAATCGCCCGTGACGCCAGGCTTCCCGCTACCACTGCGGGACGTCACCTCGATCTGCTGGAGGCGTCTTTCCTGATCCACCGTCTGCCGCCTTTCCTCAAAAACCGCACTTCCCGCCTGGTAAAGTCGCCGAAGCTCTATTTCACCGACAGCGGGCTGGCAGCGAATATGGCCGGTGTCACAACGTTTGAGCCTGGCCGTGATGACTTGCTCAGAGGTTCCCTTTTCGAAACCTACCTGGCGCAAAACCTGGCAGCCATTCTCGAGGCTCATCTACCCGACGCCAACCTTTCTTACTGGCACGAACAAGGCCGCCATGAGGTGGACTTTGTTATTGAAAGCAATCGGACTGTCATAGCTATTGAGGTGAAGGTCGCTAGCCGGTGGTCCAACAGCGATCTGGCGGGTTTGCTGGCGTTCCTTGATCGCACTCCTAACTGCATCGCGGTGGTGCTGGCGTATAACGGGGCCGAGGCGGTCCAGGTGGCCGACAGGCTCTGGGTCATTCCAATTTCTACGCTGCTCCAATGAGGATAACCTGAAAGAGCGACAGCTCATTCGCCCAACGAAGATCGGCCTTATCGTCCCGCTGTTCGTGCTGTTGGCTGCGGCGGCCAAAAAGCAGGAGATGGATATCCTTCGCACCGGAGTAACACCTCTGGCTCGCGCCATTTGCTCCATCACTTTGACTTTGCGCGCCTTAAGGGGCACGTTAATCGCGAGGCAGCGGAACGTCATTACCACCCGAAGAATCGATACGGGTCGTCACATTCGACCGGTTGATCCAGGTAGAGTCCGTCCGGCCACCGCTTCTCGGTACCGCCCGCCGTCACAGGACTGCTGAAGCGGGCTAACAACGGGGTGTAGGATTCAACGCCCAGAGTCCGCCGCCACGTTCTCACCAGGTATACCCTTCCGGCGAGGACCCGAGTTCAGGAGTGATAGTTTACTTCCCTTGGGCATCCACCAAGCGGAAGATTGGGTTGAGATCATGGTGTGCTTCGGGTTTACACTGGAACGCCAGTTGTGGAGCCGGCCGGTGGCGACACCTCCCTTCCCGCGCGCAGCGGCTGCTCCGCGAGCGCGATATTCAGCCGCATGGTATCACAACGTGTGGTATCATAAACGGTAATGGCGCCCGGGAAGGCGGGGAAAAGCGCCGGGTGGGAGGGGAAGCGTCATGTCTGCAGAACCGGTGGTAGCGCGGAATGCCGAACCAGAGTTTGTTGATAAGGAACTGGCGGAGGAGTGGGCCCGGTTCAGGGATGTGTTGTGGTACGGCAGTATCAATGATGCCCGGACCATGATCGCGGAGATGGCGAAGCGTTGGCCGGATTCGGAGCGAGTGCAGCACTACGCGCGGGTGCTGGCGCCGCCGGTGGCGAAGAGCGTGCCCGGGCCGAACCGGTCGGTTGAAAAGGAGTTCAATTGGCTGAAGGAGCACGCGAGAGAGTATCCTGGCTGCTGGCTTGCGGTCAAGGGTGACCAACTCGTGGCTGCCGACCCGGACCTGAAGGTGGTGGAGGAAGCAGCCCTCAAGTGTCCTGAAACTGCTGATGCGCTGCTGTTTTATGAGTATGCGCCAGGAGCCCTCGATACGCTTGAGAATCGGCGTTGAACCCTCACTTCAGCGGGCGAGCCAGGATCATGATGGACTATTACACTGGCGGCTTCAGATTGCTTGTTGCTGTCAAGTGCTACCTGGATGACTACCCGTTGCCCGTGACAGCACTGCTCGACACCGGGGCGGAGTGGTGCGTAATCCCGCCCTCGATCGCCCAACGACTGGGATACGACCTGGCGCCCGACCCACAATTGCGCCCTCTGCACAGCCGCTTCGGTCTGCACCGCGGCCGGTTGGAGCGGATCGGGATCACTTTCCCGGCGGTCGATGGCGAGCACCTGCGCGTCGACTCCACCTGCTTCGTCTGCGAGGACTGGCCGGGCGAGGTCGTCATCATCGGATGGAAGGGCTGCCTGGAGCGGATGCGGTTCGGGCTGGACGCGGCGACAGAGACTTTCTACTTCGGGGAATCTCAATAGCCCCCGCAATCCCAACTGCGGGGCTCCGGCCGCGCCTCAAATCCGGCGGCACGGATCGCGCTCCCGCCGCGACCCGGTCAATTGGCAAGGGGTTTTACGCCGCAGTCCGGGATCTCACTGCAGGTCTTCCTGATCCGGACGTGGGTGACCGGGGATCCGGGCGCGAAGCTGGAGAGCGGGATAACTCCTCGGGACGGTCTTCAAGGAAGCTATAATAAGGGTATGATTGCTCAAGTTTTGCAGGCTATTCAGGACGCATTTCATCCTGCCCGCGTCGAGGCTGATTTGAAGGAGACCGAGGGCCGGGTCTATGGCTCGGTCGAGGTGCTGGGTTCTTCGGAATTCGACAGTCTGGATGATATTCGTCGTCAGCGACTGCTGTGGGAGAGGTTGAGGGCCATCCTCGGGCCCGAATCTACGCGCGTCGGTCCAGTGGTACTGGAACCGACCAATCGTGGCTAGAACCAGGGGCGCAATCAGTCCATCGCGCGCTGCAATTCGCCGAGTCCTGGACACGTTCCGGCAGAACATCCCCGAGCTTGTGAGGGGCTTTGTCACTGCGGCCGATTCCACTTTCGACTGGCGCCTGGACGGATCAGTTTACCAATACACGCGCTTTGAAACCCTGCGCAGCATGCTCGGAGGCCCGATCGTCGATCCGACGTCGGTCAGACCAGTAATATCCGAGCTATGGGCGACCTCTTCGATCCATCTGAACGATGCCAGGGAATTCAGGCGTGGCCAGGAGGTCGTAGAACACCAGCTTGCCCGTCTCCCGAACGACGATATCAGGCGAAGGATGCGACTGGCAATCAAGGACGCCGACGCCCTTGAGGTCTATTGTAGTTGCTTTTCCGCTGTTGATGACGATCTGAGTCAGTGGCGCGGTTACGGAGATGATGGCGCCGGTGTTTGCCTGCGGTTTGATCTTGGTGGATTGCTCGCTTCAGTTAATGGAATTGGGTACTGGGTGGTTTATGGCAAGCCAGGCAACGAAACCGTACAGATGAGTGTGGCCGATCAACTGCTGGACTACGTTCATTCAACGATTCGGCTCAACTTACCTCTGCACAGCGTCCCGGGCGCGGTGTACAATGAAGTCAGGCAGCAACTTTCGGAGATTTGGCCAGCGCTCTTCCTCGCATTTAAGCACGACGACTTCCGTGCAGAGAACGAGTTTCGTATCGTTTACTCCGACGCTGTCGGAAGGCCCATTGCGCCATGTTTTCGCCCGGATCCGATCATCCCATTCGTCAAACTGCAGATGCGCCACGGCGCTCGTCTCCCGATTCAGGGGATCAGACTTGGACCCGCTGCCAGCGCGGACGCGAATGTCCGCAGCCTCGAATTGGCACTGGCCAGGCTTGGGCTTGGCCACATTCGCGTTGATAAGAGCGACATTCCCTACGTTCCGCGGTAGTTTAGAGCAACGAGAGCAGCACACTCGCTGACCAGAGCGCGCTATCGACACAATACCGCGCCGCTTGCTGATAGCCCGCTTAAGTTCCACTCTCCTTTCGCGGCTTCCGTGTGGAGCTCTATGATCTCTGAATGCCCGGCGGGATCTATCCTGCCTCTCCTCGGGTTTGACAGCGGCTCCAACCGGACCCGCCGAAATGATAGGCGCCTCGTCAGCACGCCACACATGACGTCGAAGGCCTCGAGTCAGAAGTCGTCCGCATTGATCGCCTTCGCTCGCGATAGGCTGCACGTGCGCATCTCGCCGATGCGGGTGGGCGCCACCGTCTTTGTTCTGCAGGAGGTCGCAGGCATGTTGGAACGATCGGGCCGGATATCTCGGACTGCTTGCCTCTGGCTCGTTCTGCTTCTCATATCCGCCTGCCGTCCGTGCGCGGGCGCTGTCCAGCCGCCGACGGTTGCGGTGGATGACCAGGGTGTATACGCGAGGAGCGCAGCCGGCGGAGAAGGGATGGTGCGGTATGTATTCGACTGGGGCGACGGTACCGAGGGAGTAGGGTCGCCGGTCAAGATCGGAGTTCCTGGTCGGGCGCGTCACACGTGGCTGAAGCCGGGCCAGTACACCGTCCGGGCGCGCGCCATTCGAATTCCAGACGGGGCTTCCGGCTGGTCCGACTCGTGCGCTTTTCCGGTTAAGACGAGTGCGGCCTGGGGCCAGCCGCTGCGACCGCGCGGGTTCTCGGCGTCGAGCGATGCTCCGGGGTCAAGCCCTGGAAAACTTCTGAAGGGCCAGGGGTGGAGTTCAGCGGCACAGCCGAATCCCGACCGCCGCGAATGGGTGCTTGTCGATCTGGGGGCGCCCCGGACCGTCACCCAGATCGCCCTCAAGCCCATGCGTGGTGGAGAAGGTTTTCCGGCTGCCTTCACCGTGGAGTACTGCACCGATAACGGCCACAACTGGACCCCGATCCCGATTTACACGTTCCAGGAGTTCCCCAACCCCGGGGATGAGACGGTTTTGCTGGAGACGGGGCTGCTCTGCGCACGCCAGGTCCGGATCACGGCGACCCGCCTCTCCCCGGTTGCGGGTGGCTTCGCGTTCCGGCTCCGTGGAATTGTCTTCCGCGAAGCTAGGGATGCGCCGTTTTTCACCTCCCTCGGCGGTTCGTTCGACGCCGACCTGAACAATATGTGGAACATCTTCGGGCTGGCGAGCAACGAGATCACGCCGAACGGCGATGGCTGGTGGGATGGACCCGGCGGGGTACTGGCCTGTGCCAGCACTGAGTGGCACGAGTGGGACGTGCTGAAGCTCTGTTGGGCCGATCTCCCGCGGGACACCGCTCGCTTGCGCGGCGCCATCGTCAACATGCCGATGGACGCCGATGGCTACGTCTGGGCATCGGCGGGCGGCCCTCTGCACCTGGGACTGCAGAAGCACTTCGACTACAACGCGATCGATATTATCGCGTCCCTGAAGTACTTCCTTTGGACGGGAGAGCAGGGTTTCTTCACGCAGGCACTGCCGGCCGAGACCCAGAAGCGATGCGGGGTAACCACGCTGCTCGACAAGCTCCGTAAGGAGATGCGCTACCAACTCAAGGTACTCGATGGCAGGAACGGGTTGCTGAAGATCCCCAACCCGGACTACGACGGCACGCCGGGCAGCAAGGGTACCACCTACTGGGATGCTCATCCTACCGGGTACCTGTCGGCGTACCCCAATGCGCTGTTCTACGCGTCCGTCGCAGCCATGGCCAGGATCGAGGGGCTGGCAGGCGATCCGGGCCGGCGAACCTACTACGTCAACCTGATGCCGCTGATTCGGAAGCGGTTCGACGAGACGTTCTGGAGCCCCGAGAAAGGCCGGTACCTCTCCACGGTTGACCGGACCGGGGTGAAGCACGACTACGGGATCACCGCCACTAACCTCTACGCGATCGTTTACGGCGTGGCCGAGAAAGCACGTGCTGCCGCGGTCATGAAATGGCTCAGCGGCAAGCGCATCGTGGATGGCGATACGTCACAGGGCGCAGACATCTATCACTGGAAGATCGCTCCCCGGGCCAATACCGCGGCATTCGAGAGCATCACACCGCACTGGTGGGCGGGCGGCTTTGCGGGCGTGAACCTCGATCCGGGCGGTTGGGGTCGGTGGGGCCAGAACATCCAGAACGGTGGCGCCATCTTCTACACTTCCTACTACGACGTGCTTGCCCGTCTGAAGGTGAACGGACCGGACGACGCCTTCAATCGATTCTCCACCATCGTTAAGGCGTTCCACCGCGATTCGCTGCGGCCGGACACCCCGGGGCACTATGGTCC
>DASRZA010000100.1:0-10702 GCA_035686845.1 Armatimonadota bacterium
TCGGTCCCGCCAACTAAGTCGTAACCGGCGTAGGCTAAGCGCCGGGCCCTGCGGAGTTGGCATGATCCGCAGGGCGCAACCGACGGGGACTTGCTCCGGTCGGTGGGTGTATCATGATGGGCAAACCGGTCGCGCCGGTCACCTTTACGGGTACCCGGTTACCGCCGCGCCGGGCATTCGAGCAGGGATCGAAGCAGCGCGGGGCGAAGCGAGAGATAAGCTTATTCCAGATGCCAGACGTGCGCCGGAAAGAACAGCATGAATCGCGTGCAGAAGCAAAAACGTAACTATTCCGCCATCACGCTGGAAGAGGCGATGCTGTTGATCGGGCGAGACACTTTGATTCGCTGGCAGTTGAACGCTCCGCCGCGGCCGCCAAGCGACTTCCTGAGGGAGGATATGCGCCGCCTTGAAGTCTTTGACCTGGAAACATCGGAACAGGCGAAGACATTATTGATTGACGCGCTATTCACCGAGATCGTGCCGGAACACCCGAACCTGAAGATCTGGAAAGCGGCGGTCTTGAATACTGACACGCTAACCGGAGTGGCGGACTACTTGATGGCACGGCGCCGGGCGTATCTGGCGACACCGCTGCTGTGCGTGACGGAAGCGAAGCGTGATGACTTTGACAGAGGACGCGTGCAGTGCCGGGCGGAGATGTACGCCTGTCAGTGGAACAACCGGCAGCGCGGCCATGAGACAGACGTATTCGGCATCGTCAGCAACGGGCAGGGTTGGCGTTTCTACAAGTTAGAGCGTAGCGGCGACGTCTATGAAACTGATCAGTACGGCATGAAGGGCTTGCCGGAACTGTTGGGCGCGTTGGAATACGTCTGCGCCGAGTGCGCGAGGAACGTGCCGTAATCGGAGCTTTGGTCGCCTGCGGCTCTGCGATCGGGTTCGGTGACAATCCGCAGCAGCGGGCGGCCGATCCCAATCGGTCGAACCTTAATGGATTCGTGTCGTGAGGAGATTGGACACATGTCCGAATCAGATACCATGAAGATGGCGCAAGATCGTTTCCGGACGCTTACCTGGGATGACCTGCAGGAGTGGATTGACAGTCGCACGCTGGAACGCGGAGCGACGTACCAGCGTAACGGGCGGGTAACCGAAATAAGTCGCACGCCGGACGGGAAAGTGGTTGCACGGGTGCAGGGAAGTCAGCGCTACGCCACGATGGTCTGGTACGACGATAACCTCCTCCGAGGAGACTGCGACTGTCCCTACCCCGGAATCTGTAAGCACATTATCGCGCTGATCCTGGAATACCTGGAGCGCCTGAAGTCACTCGCCCCGATTCCCACAGCCGGACCCGACGACCAACGCCTGCTTCTGCTGGGCGCAACCGATGGCGGACGTCCGGATAAGCCCGATTCTGGAGACGATGCGGACGAGTTCGATGAACAGGACGAAGACCAGGATGACGCGCCGACCCGGAGTTCTCACCCTTCCGCGGCCCCAGCTACGGTGTGGGATTACCTGGCCGAGCGGCCCCGAGAGCGCCTGCTGGAGCTGCTGCAAGGAGCCGCTGCCCTGTCCACGGCCGTACGCGACATGCTTCAGAGCCAGTTTCAGGTGGAAACCGGCCAGGTCGGAAAAATGGTGACCGCGGCGCGCCGAGAGATAGCGGCGCTGGGATCAGACATTGGTCGACGCGGCCGCGGGTGGGGACGCCAGTACGAAGGCGTTCCGGATGTCGAGCCGGTGAAGACGCGTCTCATAGCCCTGCTGCAGGCGGGCCGCGCCGGCGAACTGCTCAAGCTCGGAGAGGAGCTCCTCGGCATCAGCGACGAGCTGATAGAATCCTACGATGAGGAAGGCGAGTTTGCTGCCGAGATTGAGGACTGCCTCGCCGTTGTCTTCGAAGGACTGGCGCAGAGCGACCTTCCGCCCGCTCACCAGCTGCGGCGCCTTTTCACGTTTCACGGAAGCAGCGAGTACGAGATTACCGGCATGGGCGAGAACGCCTTTTGGGAAACCGAGCGCTCACCGAAGGATCGGGACGTCCTGGTTACGGCGCTGCTGGACGCCCTGAATGACCCCGATGAAGATCTTATTCCCGGGTCCATGCGCGATGGTCTCGTCGATCGCGCGATAGAGGCGTTGGAGACAGCGGGACGGATGCAGGAGATCATTCCCCTTTGCGAGCGAGAAGCTGAGCGAACGAGGTGCTACATGCGCCTTGTCGATCGGCTCATCGCCGCGAACCGCTGGACGGAAGCCGAGAAGTGGTGCCGGCGGGGCATTCAGGTCGGTGGCGATCGACCCCTTTGGGGAGCGCCAACGATCGAGGACCGGCTCCGTACGATCTACGAAAATATGGATCGGAAGGACCTCGGGGCCGCCATTGTCGCTGAAGAGTTCTTCCGAAAAGCGAGCGCCGATACATTTGGCGAGATGATCGCGGAGGCCGAGAGTCTCGGAGTCCGGCCTGCAGTCGAAGCCTGGGCTCGACATTATCTGGAAACCGGACAGCGGCCCCGGACAGCCGCCGGCGACACTGCAGAAACCAATGCTGCGGGTGCAAAGAAATCACCCGGAAAGCTCCCACTCTGGCCCCTGCCGGACCCAAACCTTCCTCAACGCGAAGAGTCCGAGCCGCCGCCGGTTCCAATGGTCCGTACGCTCCTGGATATCGCGATTCGCGAGAAGCAGCCAGACGAGGTCCTGAAATGGTACGACCATCCCCGATGGACCGCGATCCGTTTTCCAGAAATTCCTCACGCGCAGGTGGCCGCCGTCGTCGGTGACAGGTACCCGGATCGGGCCATCGCCATCTGGAAAAAGCTGACGGAAGACGCGCTTGAAGGCACCGGGAACAGCGCCTACCAGGCCGCCGGAAACGCCCTGCGTCCCCTTCGGGACCTGCTCATCCGACAGAAGCGAGAGCCTGAGTGGAGGGAGTACCTCAGCAGCATCCGGGCGCAGCACCGCCGGAAACGGAACCTCATGCCCATCCTTGATCGGCTGGAGAGCGGCAGTCGGCCAATCGTGGAGACCTGACATTTGCAGCGGCCGGACGGATATTACGGTCCGAAGAGTAACAGTTCACTCCTGCGCCCCCAACCGCTCTCTGAATAGATTCCAGCCGGGGTGGGACTTATCCGGAGGAAACCAGGCCCTTATCTCGCGGCGCGCGAGGAGGGCCGGGATGCTGGATGCTCTGGCAGCGGCCGCCACCGTGCAGGTTCCGCTGACGACGATTTGCCCGCCTTCCCTTTTCAGGCTCGTGACGCGGCAGTCCGGGCCGAGGAGTTTGTTCAGGGCCGCCATTGTGGGCGGAGCCGGGGCGAGAGCATCCTCCGTCCGAATGAAGACCGAGCGCGATAGCGAGACCATCTCCGTACCCCTGCCCCGGTCCGCCCACACACTGATCATGTAGACGCGGTTCCGGTTCAGGACCGGATCCAGGCCGGAAAGCGGAAGATCAAGATAGAGGCGTGGGGCGCCGGAGCCTAGCAACGGACCGGATACGGGGGACCGCAGCGGTCTCATGACCCCCTGTCGAATGCCCCACTCCTGAACACTGACGTGATAATTGGTCGCCCCCCGATACGGATCCCAGGAGAGATGAAGCATGGCGCCCCGGACCGGGAACGGCTTCAGCCAGGAGCTCGAGAGAATGCCGGGTGTCGCATGAAGTCGGACGAGAGGCCGGGCGACCTGGGGCGGGAGGACGCCCACTCTCGTTGGGATCACAAACGGCCAGGCGACGGGCGGATTCTGGGCGAAGAACCCGTACTGGTTCGCCTCGGCCCAGGCGCCTCCTGGCGCCAGAATTTCGAGCGATTTCGGCTCGGAGCAGGGTACGCGATAAGTCGGAATGTAGTAGCAGCCATCGGAATCGGTCATGGAGAAGTGGACAACGTACGGAAATCCCGGCAGCCGGCCGGTGAGGGGCGCGGGCTTGGGCCGGCGGAACTTGATGATGGAGTCTACCTGGTACGCGGCGATCGGCCGGCCATCATTATCCTGCACACGTCCGGCCAGTACCGCCGGGGCATCGCGCAGCGAGGTATCGAGCCACTGCCAATAGTGGACCGTGTCACGGCGCAGAAGATACCAGTCGGCCAATTCCAATTCGGGGTAGAAGGCGTGAGGATGCGACTTCACGAGCCGATCGAGCAGGATGCGGCGGCTGTCCGGCGGCCAATCGGCCCGGGGGCTGCTCGCGAACGACGGCACGCACTCCCGGATGATCGCCGCCTGAGCGGGGGAGATACACGGGTAGGGGCGGCCCAGCCACGTCCTGGCCTTTGTCGCGTCCTCAACCGGGCCGATGCTCCAGCCTTCCCGCTGCGCCAGCGTGAAATGCTGGAGATAGCCATGCGGGACACGCCAGCCGCCGCCCGATCCCGTTGAGATCAGGAGCGCCACCGCTGCCGTAACAGCGAGCGCGCCGGCGAAAACGGTGATGCGCGCCCGGGTGGAGAAGCGCGCCGCGGGCCGCGCCTTCAGGATCGTGTAAATGCGCTGTCCCAGGTTCGAACGGATGGGAACGACTCCGGCGGCGAGCAGAGGCTGCGGCTCCGATGGGAGCCATTTTTCCGCAAGCCGGAGCAGGCAGGTCGCGTAAGCCGGGGCCGGGCAGCCGCTCTCCACCACCTCGCGGTCGCACGCATCCTCGCTGCTTCTTTCCATCTCCCGGCGGAGCAGCCATAGGAGCGGCTGAAACGGGATGGCCGCCCAAAGAATCTGGCACGCCAGGCGCCAGGGAATGTCTCGCCGCCGGTAATGCGCCAATTCATGCCGCAGAACAGCCCGCAGGAGCAGATCGTCGGAATCCGGGTCGGCTGGCAGGTAGATGGTAGGCCGCCGCAGGCCCGCGAGGAACGGGGAGCCAACGGCCTCGCTCTGCCGCAGTTCCAGCGGGGCGATCCGCAGCGCGCGGCAGAGTTCCGCCAGGATGCGGCCTGCCTCTCGAGGGACCGGAGACGAATCCCGGTGAAGCCTCGCCAGCACGCGGTGGGAGGCGACCAGCCTTGCCAGCAGCGCCAATGAAATCGAGACCCAGGCCGCCGCCGCGAGCAGGCAAGCCCAGGCCGCCACCGGAATTACCGGCCGCTCCGGGGCCTCAGGCTCTCTCATTGGAACCTGACTCACCGCCGGGCGCCGGACCGCGGCCGGGGAAGTCTGCCGGAGCGCAGCCGGGGCGGCTGTCTGGTCGATGGACAGATCGCCGGCAGCCTGCAAAGCCGCCGGCTCAGCGGGCGGAAGACTCCAGATGGATCGGACGGTCCCGGCGGGCAGCAGTGAAACGGCGGCGACAACGGCGCAGCAGGCCAGCGTGGCGCGCAGAACGGGAGATGTCCACGCCGGCCGCCTGTCGCGCACCGCCCGGGCAAGCAGCAGCCCCAGCGCGAGCGCCAACGTGGAGCGAATCAGAATCAGGAGCGCCAACGGGCCCGCGTCCTGGCAGAATGCTATCGCCGCGTAAAGAATGTGGCCTTTCATCGTGACCTCTTTTCCTCATTCGACTGCTCGATCAACTCGCGCAACCTCTGTTTTTCTTCAGGGGACAGCGTCTCGTGCTTCAGGAAGTGTGAAACTACGCCATAGACGGACCCATCGAACACCCGAGTCAGCAGGTCGTGCGCGGCGGTTTGCGCCACCTCCTCCTGCAGATAGAGCGGACGGAAGAGGAAAACACGATCGTTCTCTTCATGTGTCAGGGCGCCTTTAAGCTCCATCTTGCGCAGCAGCGTCTGGACCGTGCTGTGAGAGACCGGTTCGGACCGGTTCAGCTCATCAGTGATCTGCCGGGCCGTCGCCTGGCCCTCGCGCCATAGAATCTGCATGATGCGGAGCTGCATTTTCCCAAGCCGAGCCGGTGATTTTGCCATCTCTTTGTCTCCGTTTACCGTGGTAGATTTGAGTGTAGTTTACCATGGTAAACGGAGAATGTCAACATTGATAATTCGGGCTTGTGGAACAATTGCACCGGGGATGTAGAGCGACGTTCACCCAGCTCGATCTGGATGCGTATCCGAAGGTGATGGACGAGATCCAGCGGACGCGGGAATAGGGCGAGGCGCAGCGTACGGAAGGTATAGCCGCGGGTATAGCAAGCTCGATACTGGCGGTGTTCGAAGCGCGTGGGATTGCGGTGAGCAGCGAAATACGAGCGCGCATCGCCGCCTGCACGGATACCGCCGCTCTCGACCGGTAGATTACCCGCGCCGCCACCGCCGCATCTTTCGAGGAGGCAATTGCTGGAAGGGTTTGACCGGAGTGAAGCGCAGGACTCGACCGCTAAAGCGGCTCAGTATAGGGCCTTATCGCCATATAGCGTCTGGATATACGCCACCTGACCGACGTGGTAAGTGCAGTTCCAGCGTACATACTCCAGCAGTTCCAGAATGGTGTGGTCGCGGCCCCCGTTGTAAGGGAGCCACTTCGTGCCACTGAGTTCTTCATCGGGAATCGCTGCGACATATTCGGCCCATACCTCGAACCGGGGGCCAAACTCCGCCTGGCACTGTTCAATGGACTTCCATGATTTCATCAGAGCTGCGTTGGCGCTGCGTTCCTCATCCGTTGATGCTTTGTCCGTGAGGACGCTCATCGCCCATTCGGGCGTCACCGCGATTTCTCGGGCCATCGACAGCACTGATTGTCCGATTTGCTCGGGCTGCCAGTCCAATCGGTCCTCAGCCACTGCGAGCGCATAGCGAAAGAACTCGTCCGCGCTCTCTCTGGACACTGCCACGATATGGTCTTGAATGCGATTCAAGTTGCTTAGATCTCCTTGCTGCGTCGTGCCTTGAGCTGCAGCCAATTGCGTCCATGCCCGAAGCAAACCGCCGCCAGGACGCCAACGGGAATCAGTATATTGAATCTAAATGCTCGTTATCAACCTGTCTGGAGGATCTGAGCATGGAACATCCTGTGGATGGGTTGATCGCCAGCGCGCGCTATTTCTGCCAGCCATCATGACCGGTGACCCGGCGGGTTTTGCGCAGCCGTATCCTGAGACCGACCGCGGCGTCTAATTTCTGGTTTCCGCGCCAGATCCGTTCCGCAGGTCGCTGGGAGATACGAGTCATGAGGGTGCGTCCGGCGTCAGACCGGGTGATGTGGACGAGGACTTTGGCAGGGAGAGGAGCGTGGCTCTGGATAGCTCTTCTCGGAACTGTGCTGACAGGCGGCGGGTTCGCGGCGCCGCGCGCGACGCCCCGCCGAAAGAGGTCCCTGCCATCGTTCACGCGGATCGTGATCGATCCAACCGTTGAGAACTCCTCTCACAAGCCCAAGGTGTTCGACCGGTTCTCAAAGGATGGATTCAACGATATTGGGAGCCTCGATCGGCAGGGATTCAAGCTTTACCGGTACACACAGCACTGGAAACCCTATGTCATATTCCATCCCGGCAATCCGGGCGACTTCGAGGACGCCGTCACGGCCGACATCAACGGGGACGGTTGGAAGGACATTGTGCTCGGAGGTTGGGGCAGCCGGACGATCTGGGCTGAGAACCCGGCGGGACAGGGCAAAGATCCCTATACGACACCGTGGCGCGTGCACCTGATCGGGGCCGGGCGTCTCTCCCACGAGGTTTGCGCCGCTGACCTGAACCACGACGGAAAGATTGACGTCGCGACGACCTCGGGGCTCTACTTCCAGGGCGCCACGCCGGATGATTGGCAGTTCGTGAGCATCGGTCGGGGCGGACAGGGAACTGTCGCCGGCAATGTTCTGGACAACCACGATGGCTACAACGACGTGATTGCCGTGTACCAGGCCAACGGACACAACCAGATAGCCTGGTTTGAGAATCCCGGCCACGCCGGCGGCAATCCTGTAACCGGCCACTGGGCGATCCACGTCATTGATCCTGATCCCGGCGGCGCCGAGGGATCCAACCGGGACATGGACGACATGGCGCTCGCTTTCGGCGACATCAACGGCGACCACAGGACCGACATCATCGCCGCCAGCATGGGTGAAGGACCGGACAAGAGCAATGATCCTCATCAGATCGGTGACGGGCTGGTGTGGTATCAAGCGCCGGCTGATCGCCGGGCTGGCCCCTGGATCAAGCATGTTATCGACCGCACCGCCGGGTGGGTTCACGCCTCGTCGATCCAACTCGCCGACTTTGATGGCGACCGAAACCTGGATGTTTGTTATGCAGAGCAGGATCAGAGTGGGCCAACGCCAGGCTGTGGCCCCGGAAGGACCGATGGCGTCCCCAGCCCTCGTCTGGTCGTATGTTATAACGTCGGCGGCAAGGGGACGTCATGGAAGGAGCAGGTACTCAGTCACTACCCCGAGCCGGCCGCCGGAGGCTTCAACTCGAAGGTCGGTATAGTCGGCCGGGACCGGCTGCCCAGCATTGTCACGTCGCTGCACGGCTGGTGTAACGACGCCAACCCGATCCTGCTCTGGCGGAACGATGGCAAGCCGGAATAGCGGTCGTTTCGACGGTCACAATCCAACGCTGCCCGAGATCACATAATCAGCGGAAAGGATGGGGTCGATCCGCGGGATGGCAGTCCGGACCGCTTCCAGGTGCTCGGGTGTGATAGTGCGGGCGCGTTCCTGCAGCGCCGCCCTTGAAAACGAAGATCCCTCCTGCGAATCTACGGCAAGTATCTTCTCCAGATCGCCCCCGGGCGCCAGGGAGACACCACAGTAATCAAACATCTGGCGCAGGATCGGGAGCGGCGCTGCCGCCAACTCTTCGTATCGTACGATGAAAAGCGGAATCCCGCGCCGCTGCATCTCGAGACACTGCCGCAGCGCAACGACCCAACGGGCTGCCATGATATCGACGCGCCGCACTTCCGGCCAATCGCTGAGCAGCCCGCCCCAGTGTCGTCCCAAGTTCTCTTTGGGAACCGGTTCCATCGGATCAGACCCCGACCATACGCGCAGGAACGACCGCGCCCATGGAGCAGCAGAGCGATACAAGTAGATCAACTTCGCTTCAGGAAACGCCTCATAGAAGAAGGGGAACATCTCGGTGACTTCGCTCCGGAACTTCAGAGCAAAGTGGTGGTTCCCTCGCAGGCGGCCCGGCGTGATCTGGAGGCGTGTGATGATTTTCAGCAGTCGGTTGATCTCGGCATCGTCCAGCTTGCCCTCGGAGCGCCAGTGGCGCAACTGGGTAAATGCGTCCGGCTCAGAAAGACTGTATGTCGCTTCCGCTTCGCCGAAAGCGCGACTTACCAGCGTGGATCCGCATCGGCCCATCGAATAGACCAGAATCAGGCTGGAGGGATCCAGCGGAGCCTGTTCAGCCAGTCGTTCCACCTCCGCAGCCGGAACACGCAGCACGCGGACAGCGTGCTGGAACTGAGCCTGGTAATAAAAAGGAAATCGGGTGAGATCGATCTCTGGCGGGCACTCCACGAAAATACCGTCGTAATTATCCGCATCCAGGCAGTAGAGGCTCCACTCCGGGCACTCCAGCGCCACCGAAGGATCTATGGCGCCCTCGTCCGCCATGGTAAAGTCCAACGGCTTCGGCATGGCGATAGGATGTGGCCGTTCACGGTCTACGATGCGATAGAGTCGTCCACTCATTCCGGGTTCCGATCAGGGCCGAGTTCGGTTTATCGGCCCACCGCCGCAATTACGATGGGCGGGAGCGATGCCCACGGCCGTCTCGTGCCACTGATCTGCAGCGGAGGCGCGGGCGACAGCATAAGACGTGTCCAGGAATACCTTTACCGCGATTCTACTCCATTGCCCGAGATCAGGCAACTGGGAATTCCTGGCTCCGGTTAAGATGAACATGCTCTTGTACAGGCCCGGATTAGATTCCTGTCAACTCCCCAGGCTATTTTAGCGCCCCGGTGGCCAGGAAACTGCGGATATTGGAACCCAACGGTTGGCATATTGCATCCCTGCCAGACGGCGCCGGTAATGCCGAGCAAGAACAGACCGGCGCCAATTGCCGGAGCGGAGCCGGCTCCCCTCGCCGTGCGGTGGGAGGAGCCGGCTATGTAAGCGGCGGAGCCGAATGCGACCCGTTGGATACGATGTTCGGCGAGATTACAGCGAGCGCAAGAAGGCCACCAGGTCGGACTTCTCCTGCTTGGTAAAGCCAATATTGAAACGCGTGTCGTAGAAGTTCAGCACGTCATCCAACGTGGCCGCTGAGCCGTTGTGAAAGTATGGCGCTCGAGCTGCCAGCCCGTGCAAAATCGGACCCTTGAACTTTCCAATATCCCGCCACTTGCCTGTGATCAACGCGCGTCCCGGGTCAGTCGTCTGCACTGTTTCGCCCGTGGTGTTGTTTTGAAGCGTATAGAGAGGCATATCGGGAGTGCGGCGTGAAGCGTCGCTGACGCCTATATTGATCGGCAGCGCAACCGAGTGGTCCCCGACGTTTGGGCTGTTGTGGCAAGTCGTGCAGGTCCCCACGATGACCGGAGCGTTAAGAGCGTCGTTCAGCCCTCCAACGCCCGTGATCTGAAATTGTTTCGTATTGAACAGGAGCTCGCCCCGAGCGATCGCCTTGCGTGACCCGCGCCGCTCATCGCCGCCGCGCAGGTTTTCCCACGCCTTGAACAAACTCATAGCCGACGGATTGAAGGCGTCCCCGGTCGGGTCCGCCCCGAGCGTGTCATTGATGCCCACATAAAACTCATGGTTCATAAGAACTCTGGGTCCACCTAGCGCGTCGTCCTCATTCAACCAACCGGCCTGGTTGTCGAAAACCTGCGCGGTGGAGAGACCCATTTCAAAG
>DASRZA010000101.1:0-12956 GCA_035686845.1 Armatimonadota bacterium
GGCGTCGCATCGTGGCGTACGCGTGGAACGGCTTCGGCTTTACGGGCGAATGGCAGCGCGGATCGTGGCGATCCGCCCGGCTGGTAGCGGTTCGTAAGGGCGAGGTGGAGCTGATCGCAGACGGGAAGCGCATTACTCTGCGCCCGCCGCGCTGACGCGTAATCCGGCTCTCCGGACCCTGCGTCCGCCGGCGGTGAGCGGTACTCTATCTGGAAGTTGAGGGTGAGACGATGAGCGACAGGCATTCGAACTTTATGATCGCGGCGCTGGGCATGACCGCGCTGTTACTTTCCGGCTGCGGAGGCCGGCGCCGTGCAGCGATTCGGCCGATCGCCAATCTGCCTAAGCCCGCTGCGCCTTCCGCGAGCTCCGCAAAACTGCCGGCGCCTGCGAAGCCCAAAACGCCGCCCCCTGGGAACCAGTCGCCGCCAATTGTAGCGACCCTCAAGCCCTATTCGGTGGACGCCTCTTTGAGCCAGGTTGCCAATCTGAAGTCGTTCGCGAAGAGCGTGGCGCCAGACGCGGCGCAGCGGCAGATGCTGGCGAAGCAGCTTTTCGTCTGCCGATCCACCGACGCGCCCCAACTCTTTCATATCTACGAGCAGAACGACTACCTGAATGTCCCCTCTTTCGTCACTGCGGACCTGGTGCTGCACACCTACCATATCTTTTACGATTACACGCTGCGAACGATGGAAGCCCAGTCGCTCCTGCCGGCGGCCAAAAAGCTGACGCAGGGGATGTTAGCCAGTTCCCTCAGTGACTGGAAATCGGCAAAGAATTCGCAGGTGAAAGCGGCAGCGCTCAAGAACATCGCCTTTTTTGGAGTCGCGGCCGATGTCCTGGGAATGAAGGAGTCGATTCCCGCAGCGGCGCAGACGATGGTTGAGCGGGAGGGCGCGCTGATCAGCGCTCATCAGGGTTTCGCCGTGGGCGCCATCTTTCCATACAACATCGATTACTCCCAGTTCGTTCCGCGCGGGCATTACACTCGAAGCGAGGATCTGAAACGATATTTCCGGGCGATGATGTGGTACGGACTGGCGCCATTCGCCGTTCATTATGTGGACAGCAGCGGTAAAAAATTGCGTTCGGATGAAACGATCCGGCAGGGACTGCTCCTGGCGCGTGATCTGGGCGCGCCGGGATTGCAGAAGGAATGGGACAGGATTTACGAGCCAACGGTCTTTTATGTGGGCGCCGCCGACGACATGACCCCCGCGGAGTGGGAGAGCGCCAGCGACAGTGTTTATGGCGACGGCGGCACGATCGATAAGTTCGCGGATCCGGCGCGGCTCGACACGTTCGCCGGGGCGGCGGCGGCGGCGCACGCGGCGAGCATCCAGGCCCGGTTTGGCCGCGCCAGCAGTGCGCCGGCCGACGTGCCGCAGATGATACAGGATCCCGCTCCCGTTGGCGCGCAGCTCAGATTCATGGGGCAGCGATATATCCCGGACAGCGCTATTATGCAGCAACTCGCTGGAGTGCTTTCATTTCCATCGGGCCTGGATGTCATGGCGGTTCTCGGGAGCGACCGGGCGAGCAGCATTCTGGATGAGTATCCCCAGATTTACAATAAAGGTGGCTCGAAGGAATACATCCCGGAACTTCAGAAGCTGACGGCCAAGTTTGCCTCGGTTCCGCCGGCTACTTGGCGCTCGAATCTGTACTGGAGCTGGCTGGACACGCTTCGAACGTTGAACCAGCCGGCGCCGGCTGGTTTTCCTTCGTTCATGAAAAGCGACGCCTGGCTGGATCGCTCCATTTATACGTCGCTCGGTTCGTGGGCGGAGCTGCGGCATGACACCATACTCTATGGCAAACAAAGCACGGCTGAATGTGGAGGTGGCGAGCTGGAGAAGCCGGTGGTTCATGGCTATGTTGAGCCGGACGTGGCGGTTTACCGCCGGCTACTGGCTCTCACGCGGCAGTCGCAAACGGGGTTGGCTGCGCGGGGCTATCTGACGCCCGAATTGAAGGATCATTTTGAGCGATTTATCGATCTCCTAACCTTTCTGGACACCACTTCGGAGAAGGAGCTGCGCGGCGAGAAGCTCACGGAATCGGAGTACGACGATATCCGGTACATCGGCGGGCAGATTGAAGGTCTGATGCTCTCCTTGTCGAAGGGCTATCCAACCAGTTGGAATCTGGTGAGCGAGTCGGACCGGGATATGGCCGTCGTGGCAGATGTGCATACTTACAGCGGCGTGGCGCTGGAAGAGGGTGTCGGGCACGCCGATGACATCTTAGTGATCGTTCCGGTGGATGGAAAGCTGGAGCTGGCGCGGGGCGCGATTTTTAGCTATTACGAGTTCAAGCATCCGGCCGCCGATCGCATGACGGATGAGGCATGGAGAGCCATGCTCAAATCAGCCAGCGCGCCGCCGGCGCCTGTCTGGACGAAGAGCTTTCTCTTCGCGGCGCGGACAAAGCGCCTCAATCCGAATCAGCTCGACATTTATGATTCGGGATGTTGAGAGGAATCAGGGAAATCATCCGGTCTCCATCCGGCGCCATCCGGTGGTGTACGACGGCTGTGCTGGCGATGCTGCTTCTGACGGGCTGCGGCAACCGGCGGGGATCCTCAGTCGCTTCCTCCGGAATTGTCACGCTTGCGGCGGTTGGCGACATCCTCCTGGATCGTGGTGTGAATCAGCAGATCCAGCAGCGAGGGATTGCCTATCCGTTCGCCGAGGTGGCGCCGATTTTGGGGCGGGCCGACCTTCGATATGGTAATCTTGAATGTCCGCTCTCGGCTCACGGAATCAAGGTGGTGAAGCGGTTCTGCTTCAAGGCGCCGCCCGCCAACGTGCGAAGTCTCGGGTTGGGGCATATCAGCGTGGCCTCACTCGCGAACAACCACACGATGGACTGCGGACGGCCGGGCCTGGTCGAGACAATGCAGACGCTTCGCGGCGCCGGTATTCGCTGGTGCGGCGCCGGCGCGAACGCGTCGGAGGCTGAGGCGCCGACAATCTTCCGGGTCCACGGCTTGCGGGTGGCGTTTGTTGGATTCTGCGAGTTCGTGCCGGAAGGCTCTGCGGTCCGGACCGACCGGCCCACGATTGCTTTCTCGTCTGACGCCACCATCCGAAGAAGCGTCGCAAGGGCGCGCAGGCAGGCCGACGTGGTCGTGGCCTGTTTTCACTGGGGTGTGGAGTACCAATCCCGTCCAACCCCCGGTCAGATCGAGATGGCGCACACGGCAGTGGACGCCGGCGCAGACCTGGTGTTGGGAGATCATCCGCACGTGCTGCAGGGAATTGAGCGGATTTCGCGGGGCGGCCGGCGGGCGCTTATCATATACTCGCTGGGCAACTTTGTGTTCGACCAGGGCCTTTCGGTGGAACGGGGGGAGGGGCCGGTCACCGATACCGCTATATTGGAGTTCTCCCTCAACCGGAGCGGGGTCGCGGGCGCCCGGGTCATTCCTGTAATGATTGAGAATTACCGGCCGTGCCCGGCGACCGGCGCCGACGCACATCGCATTCTCTCCCGTATGGCCGGCCTTTCCCGGGAACTCGGGACGAGGATGCACGGGGGCATAGTTCTCTGATATGCGTCGGGCTGCACACTTCATTACTGTCGTCACCATCCCATCACCCTGTCGCCCATTCAAAGGAAAAGCGAACACGAAGAACACGAAGGGCTCACGAAGGGCGCGAAGGAAAAGCCGAATGGGAGGGGGGCGGGTCTCATGCGCCCGGCCCCTGAGACCTAAGACCCAATACCCAATACCCAATACCTTAACGTCGGCTACCGCACGCGGGCGGGATATCATCGGGAGGTCCTGCAAAGAAGGGGCGGCTGGAGACTCGTCACATAAGGCTGGAGACTCCTCACATAAGCCGGAGGACTCCTCACACACAGTCACTCGGCATCAGGCGCCCTGGATACCGGACCTGAGCGAGGGTGATATCAAACGCCTGCAGGAGGTCGCCTATCCTGGTAGAATGCGTAGCCGTGTCAGGAACCAGGACGAGATGCGCCGAGCGATCCTGGCAGTGTGTAAGGGTCGGTTCCTGACGTTGAGGCAGTTGGCCCGGGTTGTCGGGCGCAACCCACAAGGAATACACAGCCGTTATCTCTCGCCCCTGGTGCGACAAGGGAAGCTGCGGATGTTGTACGAGCAGGAACCAAACCGACCAGACCAGGCGTACACCACAGTGGAAGTAGGGTAAACTGACCGGGGTTTAGGACGCCTTAAGGTCTCTCATTGCCGCCGCGTGGCGATCGGCCCGGCTGATGGCAGTTCGTAAAGGTGAGAGAGAACTGATCATCAACCGGAAGCGAATTACCCTGCACCCGCCGCGCTGACGAGTATTCCGGCATTTTGGTCCCTGAGCCCTCCGGCGGCTGGAGGAAGTCTATCTGGAAGTTGGGGGTGAAACGATGAACAATAGGCGTTCGAACTTTGTGATCGCGGCGATGGGTATGACCGCGCTGTTACTATCCGGCCGCGGTGGATTTTGCCGGGCGCCATTGGCGGTTCGCCCAATCGCGGTCGGGCCAAAGGCGGTGGTTCCCTCCCCAGACTCCTCAAAACTGCCGGTGTCCCGGCGCCCCAGCGCGCAGCCGGTCGAGAACGAGTCGCCGCCAATCGTCGCCAACCTCAAGCCTTATTCGGTGGACGCGGGTTTGAGCCAGGTTGCCAATCTGAAGTCATTCGCAACGGTCGTGGCGCCAGACGCGGCGCAGCGGCAGATGCTGGCGAAGCAGCTTTTCGTCTGCCGGTCGACCGACGCGCCTCAGCTCTTCTACATTTACAAGCAGAACAACGATCTGAACGTCCCCTCGTTCGTCACGGCAGACCTGGTGCTGCACACCTACCATATCTTTTACGATTACACGCTGCGAACGATGGAAGCCCAGTCGCTCCTGCCGGCGGCCAAAAAGCTGACGCAGGGGATGATAGCCGGTTCCCTCAGTGACTGGAAATCGGCAAAGAATTCGCAGGTGAAAGCGGCAGCGCTCAAGAACATCGCCTTTTTTGGAGTCGCGGCCGATGTCCTGGGAATGAAAGAGTCGATTCCCGCGGCGGCGCGGGGGATGGTTGAGCGAGAGGGCGCGCTGATCACCGCCCACAAAGGTTACGCGGTCGGGGCCATCTTCCCGTACAACATCGATTACTCCCAGTTCGTTCCGCGCGGGCATTACACTCGAAGCGAGGATCTGAAACGGTATTTCAGGGCCATGATGTGGTACGGACTGGCGCCATTCGCCGTTCATTACGTGGACAGCAGCGGTAAAAAATTGCGTTCGGATGAAACGATCCGGCAGGGACTGCTCCTGGCGCGTGATCTGGGCGCGCCGGGATTGCAGAAGGAATGGGACAGCATTTATGAGCCAACGGTCTTTTACGTGGGCGCCGCCGACGATCTGACCCCCGCGGAGTGGGAGAGCGCCAGCAAACATGTCTATGGCGCTGGCGGAACGGTCGATAAGTTCGGCGAGTCGACGCGACTCAACGCTTTCGCGGCGGCAGCGGCGGCGGCGCACGCGGCGAGCATCCAGTCCCGGTTCGGCCGCGCCCGCGGATTTCCAAGCGACGTGCCGCAGGAAATTCCGTATCCCGCTCCTGTTGGCGCGCAGCTTCGATTCATGGGGCAGCGCTACATCCCGGACAGCGCCATAATGCAGCGACTCGCGGGGTCGGAAGGCTCCTTTCCCTCGGGCCTGGATGTCATGGCGGTTCTGGGAAGCGACCGGGCGAGCAGCATTCTGGACGCGTATGCCCAGATTTACAATAAAGGTGGCTGGAAGGGGTATATTCCCGAGCGGCAGAAGCTGACGGCCGATTTCGCCTCGCTTCCCGCGGACACCTGGCGCTCGAATCTGTACTGGAGCTGGCTGGATACCCTTCGAACATTGAACCGGCCGGCGCCGGCTGGTTTTCCCTCGTTCATGAAAAGCGACGCCTGGCTGGATCGCTCCATTTATACGTCGCTCGGTTCGTGGGCTGAGCTGCGGCATGACACCATTCTCTATGGCAAACAGGGATCCACATTGAGTGGAGGCGTGGGAGGGATACCGGGGGCTCATGGTTACGTGGAGCCGGACGTAGCGGTCTACCGCCGGCTGCTGGCTCTCACGCGGCAGTCGCAAGCAGGCCTGGCGGCGCGAGGCTGCCTGACGCCCGAGTTGAAGGATCATTTTGAGCGATTTATCGGTCTCCTGACCTTTCTGGAAACGACTTCGGAGAAGGAGCTGCGCGGCGAAAGGCTCACGGAATCAGAGTACGACAACATCCGTACCATTGGCTGGCGGATCGAAGGCCTGATGCTCTCCTTAACGGCGGGGCATCCTACGCAATGGGATCTGGTAGGCGCGTCAGATCGGGATATGGCTGTTGTGGCGGACGTTCATACGAGCGGGGATGAGGCGCTGGAAGAGGGGGTCGGGCACGCCGATGACATCCTGGTGATCGTTCCGGTGGATGGAAAGCTGGAACTGGCGCGGGGCGCGGTTTTCAGCTATTACGAGTTCAAGCATCCGGCTGCGGATCGCATGACGGATGAGGAGTGGCAGGCGATGGTCAAATTTGCCAGGACTCCGCCGCCGCCGGTCTGGACGAAGAGCTTTCTTTCCGCGCGCCACGCGGGCATGTAGTATCATTGTATTGGGAACTTGAAGGCCGTCCTGGCCTGGCGAAGAGGCCCGGTTCAATTGGACTATTCAGATAGGGGAACGGATGACAGCGGATCAATTACTCAGCTCGATGCAGAAACATCAGAATGAAACGGAGGGCGGCAGCGGCGTCTTTGAGCGGGACAGTCTGGCCGAGCTCTGTCACGCCAGTCCGGAGACGGTGGAAAACCTGGCTCGAATCCTTCAAGCGCGAGGCGCGGTGAAGATTCAGGCTTCCCCTGATGGGACGACCGTCAAGATTGCGCTGCTCGACACAGCGGCCTCGCCCGGCACGTCCTCCCACTTCGCGGGCGGCGCCACCGGGCGAGGCGGACCGGCGGCGCGCCAGGCGAGGCGAGGGCAGCGGCGCTCCGGCGATAGGTAGCGAGCGCGGGCTTCGGGGCCCGAGGCGCGGAGTACGGGATGTTGGGCGCGGGCGCGCCCGATCTATGGAGGAGCCGAATCCTTTCGGTGACCGCGATCCTCCGTCCTTCGTCCTCCATCCTCCGTCCGACTATGGCCGGCCTACGCCGAGGCCATCGGCGACCCGGTTGATGAAGTTGAACCAGGAGGCGATGAGATTGATTTGTAGGATTGCGACGTCATCAAACCCATGCTTCCGGAGGGTTTCTATATCTTCCCGCTGCATTTCCGCCGGGCGGAGCGTGAGCTTCTCCACGTAGTTGAGCATGGCCCGGTCGGCGGGATCCAGCTCGGCGGAACGATAGTCGCGCCGGATGGCGGCGCACAATTCCTCATCGAGCGTCACGCGACGCAGAAACTCTGCGTGGGATTCGATTCAGTAGAAGCAGCGATTGAGTGATGATACGGTCGCCGCGATCATTTCATGCTGCCGCCGGGTTAGCGGGAGATCGGAGGAGAGCAGCGTCCCATACGTGGCGAACGAGTGATAAAGCGTCTGAGGCAGCAGGCTGTGAGAGCTGACGATGCTGGCGCCTTCCCCTTCATCGCCATGCTGTTCGGCTGATTCCACGGGAATCCGGTACTCGGGCGGATAGAGCTTGCCCTGATCTTCGAGGGCGTTTTTAAGCGCATGACTCGCCTCAGATGACGGCACGGTCTTAATCCAGGTCATAAAGGTTCTTTCTAATATTGAAGTTCTATGGCGGCAAGGGGGCGTGGGAGCGGCGCTCCTGGTTCCCCACAGCCAGATCATACAGGGAACGGCGGACCCGCGGTGTTAAAGAGCTCTAATCACCGAGCAGAGGAAACAAGTATGAAATGGGTTCTGGCGGAAGTTGTCGCGGTCCTTATGGTGTCGATCGCGGCGAGCGGAAGTGGCGTGCCGGGCGTAGGGATGACGACGCCATTCCCGAAAGCAGTTCAGGTGGGCGCCAAGGTCGACTTTCAGTTGTGGCAGTGGGGCGATCAGCCGGCGGACCGCAAAGAGATCCTGAAGCTCAAAAATGGGATGCGTATTTCGTGGCAATCTTTGCCGGCAAAAGGCATTCATTTCAAGTTCCGGATCCTGGCGCCCCATGATTCGGCGCAGTGCGAGGCGCTCTCCAGCGATAGCTTCGACCGGATCGCGTGGGGACCCGAAAAGGCGCCGGTCGAGGGATCGGCGCAGCGCCTCTACCGGGCTTATCCGGAGTGGAACTTTACCCCACCGCAAGTCGGAAAGTATTGCCTCTCTGTGCAAGCCACGATGCAGGGAAAGATTGTCGCCAAAAGCGTTATTCACTTTCAAATCGTGAATGCCGCTCCGCCGCCGCGCAATACGCATTATATGGCCGGAAAGCGAGACTGCAAGGGAAACCCGATTACCACCTCACGTCCGGTCAACTTGGGCGGCCTCAATGAAACCCCCGTTCTCAAAGACAACGACTATCCGTTTGAGCCTCAGCACGCCTATAACGTGGTCAACTTCGAGCGATTCCCACCCTTCAGCCTGCCGCCGCGCTTCATCGCTGTCTGGAATTCACGCCGGTTTACCGATGAGAACCGGTTTGGCGGGCCGCTCAATCGTGGATTTACTTCGATGGCGACGGTTATCTCTTCGCAAGACAACCTGCCGATCAGCCAGCGGACCTGGTTTCACACGCCCGATCTGCAGGTGATGTTCATCAATAAGTGGTATCACGATGATCCGGTAAAATATGCGGATCTGAAGGGCTACGCCGACTATCGATCCGCGTTCGTTTCGCCCGAGAACGCCTTCAAACTTGGCTGGGCATGCTACAGCGCATGGGGCGCAGGCGGTTACGCGCCCTTCGACGCCGGTATCTATGGCTTCGATGAGGAGCAGATGTGGCCGACGATTGGGGCCAAACTGCTGAAGGAGCATCCCGATCTGGTACCCGCGGAGCTGCGTTCTCTCCGGGTTAACGACCCCAATTTAGTGCATCCGGATACGCTCGCGAAGATGAACGACGCTTACGTGAAGGCCTGGGGAGATTTTATCGGCAATTATTACCGGGGGGCGCGAGCCGCAGCGGCCTCACGAGGTCGGGTTTTCAAGGTGTGGCACTACGGATCACACGCGCCAGGTGAGTCTCTCTTTCGGAGTCCCGACGATAACAAAATTGACCCGGCCACCGGGAAATACCGGGTCGAGGAGTTAGACGATCTTTTCCCCTGGTTCAAAACGGGTAAAAAAGTCGACTTCAACGCGTCGCTCTATTCCCAGGAGATCGACTATTTCAATAAAGATTTCTATTACTGGACGATCTTTCCGCAGAAGTCATCCATGTACGAGAAAGACGCGCAGGGAAAATATGCTCTGGATAAAAATGGTCGACGCATCGTGCGGAAGGACCTCTTTAAGGAACGGATGTATGTTGATCCGGCGCCGATAGGCTACGAGGATCCGGAGGTGAGCCCGACTTTCTTAAAGGCGTTCATTGACAAGGGCGAAAACGCGCTCTTCTGGATGAATGGCGGCAAATACTACAAACAACATGGCACGCTGATTACCAATAAAGGAATGATTCCCACGCTGCGGCCCGGTAACCAGGAGACCTGGGGTGAATCGGCGAAGCTCGGCTCTCGGCCAATCAGCCCATATATGGCTGAAGCGTCCGTCATCTACACCTACATGATGGGCCTTGAGGGGATCTACCTCTGGGATGCCCGCGGTTTTACCGGGCCGGTCGGGTATGGCCCCAATGGAAGCTCAACGCAGACGGATACCCTGGGCGATATTGAGTTTATGATCAAGGGGATGCACCGGATTTCGCAGTTTGACCGGCTGTTTGAGGGCAAATACGATTATATCCGGCCGATTCGTTATTACAATGTCTGGAACCGGGACCATCCGATCATTCGAGGGATTCTAAACGGCCGGTATCTTCTGCTGGCGATGACGAATCCATACCTGGATCCCGGCGAAACCCAGAAAGTCGAAGTGCGATATGGATCGCCGTTTGGCAGCGCGAAGAAGCCGATCTGGTCGGGCGAGGTAACGATTTTAGCGCGGAAGACGCGGCTTTCTCAATGCAAACTTCCGGCGCTGCCGGGCGGAAAGGCCTACGATCCCGATCATCTTTACTTCCGGTACACCTGCGTGGACGGCAGATTCCGGAAGACGTTCATGACCACCGGAGATTACGAAATTCCGTATCACGGATAGAGGCAAAGCCGATTTGAACAGGCGCCCGTTGACAGCGGCGGCGCAATTGTTGTATAGTAATGCTGTAAAGAATAGTCTTTACATAACGTTATACAACGAGATTGGAACACAGAGATGGTTCATGAAGGAGGCAGGCATTGTGTGCGCCGGCATCATCCCGAGCACGGCGGTGGCGGATTTGGGCGCCATGGGCGCTATGGCGGCGGGATGCGTGGAAGGGTACCTGGTCGTGGGATGAGCCGAATGGAGCGGGGATCGCTGCGGCCAATTTTGCTTGACATTCTTCGGGACGCTCCCCGGCACGGTTATGAGATTATCAAGGCGTTTGAAGAGCGGAGCGGCGGCCAGTATGCGCCCAGTCCGGGTGCGGTCTATCCGACACTGCAGTATCTGGAGGATCTGGGACAGGTCCGATCGATTCAGTCGAATGATCGCCGGGTCTATGAACTCACCGACGCGGGGCGGAGTGAGCTGGAGGCGCAGGCGGAGCGGGTGGCGGGCTTCTGGGCGGCTTTCGCCGAGCGAGCGCCCTCGGAGGCTGCGCAGCACGACGTGGGCTTTTTGCAGGATGCCATGCATGACCTGGCGCGCACTATCTGGACGGGGCTTCGGGAGGCGATTGCAAACAGCGATCAGGAGACCATCCGGCGGGTTCGCCTGTCGGTCCAGAGATGCGAGGACGAGATTCGAGGATTGATCGCCGGGAATCCATCCTGAGCGCTTCCTAACGATTTCCTAATGATTACGCGCTATCATGCGATCAAGAAACACCGGGGCATTCGGGTTCCGGTTGCTTTGTTTCAAATCGAGGCGCGACATGCGTACACAGGTTTTCAAGCGAATGGCGGTAATCAGCGCTATAGCGTTATCATTGGGTGGATTTGTAGCGGCATCGAGTCAGGGGCAGGGCGGCCCGCCTCCAGGGGGCGGATTCCAGCAGGGCGGCGGTCCTGGAGGACCTCCGTTTGGCGGGGGCCGGTTTGGCGGGGGCCGGTTTGGCGGTCCTGGCATGTTCCCTGGGGGCGGCCCGGAGTCGCTGACTGCGACTACGACTAACGTCTATATCCTGCGAGGCGGTACTCTCTATTCCTATGACGCGCACACACTGAAGCTTATCGGCGCGGCGCAGCTCCCGGCCCCTCAGCCTCCGGCCGCTCAGACGCAGCCCGGGCAGTAGGGGCGTTGGTCCAGGCCATGATCGGGGTCATTAGCCAGCATGCGCGTACTCCTGATTGAAGATGATGAAGTCATCGCAGAGCGAATCCAGAAGGGCCTGGAGAAGAACTACTTCACGGTGGATATCGCCGCCGATGGTGAGACGGGTCTCCGCCTCGCTCTCGGCGGCGCTTACGCTCTTGTTATTCTGGATCTCATGCTGCCGAGAAGGGATGGCTGGAGTGTTTGCGAGTCGCTCCGGAACCGCAGCAACCCGGTTCCCATCCTGATGCTGACGGCGCGCGACGCGGTAGACGATCGTATCCGGGGTCTTGACACCGGCGCTGACGATTATCTCTCGAAGCCGTTTGACTTCAACGAGCTGCTGGCGAGAGTGCGGGCTTTACTGCGGCGGGAGAAGGTGAATAAGGGCAAGATTATCGAGATCGCTGATCTTAAGATCGATTCGCTGGCCCGCCGGGTCTGGCGTGGTGGCGAAGAAATCCACCTCACTCCCCGGGAATACTCCCTATTGGAGGCGCTCGCCCGCAGCGCAGGCCGCACCTTATCGCGTGAGGTGATTTTAGAGCGAGTCTGGGGGGACGATGAAAGCTATTCGAACACCGTGAGCTTTCATGTTACCCTGCTGCGGAAAAAGGTTGACAATGGGAACCCGGTGAAGCTGATTCAAACGGTTCACGGGATAGGATATATGCTGCGCGCTCCCGAGACTTCGTGAGGGTTCCGCTCTTTTGGAATCGAAGATTCCAGGTAAATCAGGAGTCTCGGTGAAGTCCACGCTCTCCCTACAATCGTTTCGGGTCCGGCTTTCGCTCTGGAACGCGGCCGTTCTCGCTGTCGTGATGTCGATTTTTGGCGTGGGCTTCTGCCTCATCGTGCAGAGTCGCATGAAGGCGGCGATAGACCAGGATCTGGCGCAGCGCGCCCATCTACCGCCGCCGCCGCCGTTCCGCCGCCCCGGGTCCCCACCGGGACCGGGACCTGACCGGGGACCGGGACCCGGTCCGTTCCCACCGGGGCCCGGTCCTGGACCCCGCGGGAACGGCTTCGGAGCACCGATGGGATTCGGGTTTCCGTATCACTCTCGCGGAACGAAAGTGACATCGGCCGATCTGCAGGCCGTTCTCATGATGTCCCTCCAGCGCCCGCGCTACTTCGACCAATCGGGCCATGCTCTTGGTCCACTGCTTTCCCGAGCTCCCTGGGATGCGTCTACGCTCCGCGCAGCGCTATCCGGGCAAGAGGTCTATTCTACAACCGAGTTTGATGGGGATCCGATTCGGGTGCTGAGCGCGCCATGGATTGAGAACGGGCATATTGTTGGGGCCGTCCAGGTAGCGCAGGACATCGCGGATGACGCCTGGCTCTGGTCGTTCCAGTGGAGCATCCTGTTTGCGGCGCTGCCGCTGGCGCTGATCGCCGCCTGCTGCGCCGGGCTCTTTCTCGCCACGCGAGCGCTGCGACCGGTGGACCGAATCACCTGCGCCGCGGCGCAGATTGGCGCGGAAGATTTGAGCCAGCGGCTTCCGGTTACCGGACGGGACGAGCTCTCCACCCT
>DASRZA010000102.1:0-23771 GCA_035686845.1 Armatimonadota bacterium
GACTCTGAAGGATGCTGACGTGAGTCCGACCGCCGTGAAAAAATGGTTTGACGCGCACCGTTCTCTCTTCGATCAGCCGGCTAAAGCGAGTGTTGTGCTATTAGTTTTTGATGATCTGGACCGCGCGAAGAAGGGCAAGACGCTTCTCGCAAAGGGAAGCACCCCGACCCAGGTCGCTGACTCCCTCGGCACACCGGCCGCTCGCGCCCTCGCGGCCCAGCCGTCTCCTCTGGAGTCCAAGGACGAAATGTCCCAGGCGTACCAGATGTACGGTCCCGATCTCCAGAAGGCGATCAGCCAGATGTTTGCGCCGGGCGTCAAAACCGGGTATGTCACCGACCCGGTGAAGTTTACCGGGCGTTATGCGCTGCTTCAACTCGTGCAGCAGGCTGTGCCCAAGGCGGCGACTCTGGCCGCGAACGAGGATATGGCCAAGCTTTACATGGCCGCCGCTCAGTACGCCCAGAAAACCTATCATTATACGATACCGGACAATGCGCCGTTGTCGTCCTACGGCCAGGTTGCCCAGAGTCTTCAAAGCAAGCTTCTGCAAGACGTGATGCAGTCCTATAAGACGAAGAACCTGGTGAAGATCAATAACGCAAATCTTCAGAAGCAGTTCGATCAGCAATTTGCTGGTTCTGCCGCGACCGCGGGAGCTCCCGCCGGCGCCCCGACCGCGGGCGCCCCGCCGGCCGGCGCTCCCGCCGGCGCATCGACGCCAACGCCTGCAGCCGCGGCTGAAGCGGCGCCGGCCCCGGGCGGTGGAAAATAGTAATGGCGCCAGCGTCGCCAGCGCTGCGAAGAGGTCTGTGAAGCCGATAACGATCGTGGGGCTAGGTCCGGGAGACCCGGACCAAATGAGCCGCGCCGCCTGGAATGTCATCCAGGCGGCGCCTTTGATTCTGGCCCGCACTCGAATTCATCCCACCATCCACTACCTCGAATCGTTTGGCGTCATCGTCGAGTCGTGTGATGATCTCTACGAAGCCACCGGGAGTTTTGAGCAGATTTACGAGGCTATCGCCGACCGGGTCATGGAACGCGCCGGGCGCGGGGAAGCGGTGGTTTTTGCCGTGCCCGGCCATCCGCTCTTCGGCGAACGATCGGTGGAGTTGCTCCGCCAACGCGCATCCGAAGCCGGGGTGGAACTTGATCTCGTTCCATCCCCTGGTTTCCTGGACGTGGTGATCCCGGCGGTAGGATTGGACGTGGGCGCGGGTCTGGCGCTGCTGGACGGCGCCGCTCCACAGCCTCCTCCACCCGGTCTCCACGCCATCTACTACCAGGTTTATAACCGGCTGGTCGCCTCCGATCTAAAGCTTCTGCTTCTTGAATCACTCCCACCGCAAACATTGATATGGCATGTCCGGTCGGCCGGCGCTCCCGAAGAAATCGTGCGTCAGATCCCTCTCTACACGTTGGATCGGCTGGATTCCGATCACCTTACCTCCATCGTTATCCCGGCCAACGCATTGAATGGGCCGGCGCCACCGGTTCTCACTCACGCGGACGAGGTTTTCCAGAGCGCCGCCGAAGTTGGCTTCGACTGGCCCGATTGGAACGGACCTCTGGACAAGATCATTGAGGAGCTGGACGAAATCCGGCAAGCCGTCGCCGCGCAAGATCGGGTATCGATGGCCGATGAGGTGGGCGATCTCTTCCTGGCTGCCGTCAATCTAAGCCGTAAGCTCGACGTCGATCCCGATGAGGCCACCCGCGAAGCCCTGCTGAAATTCATTCGCCGGTTTCAATCAATGGAATTCCTCGCCGGCCATCGTCCCCTCACCGATTTCACCCCGCAGCAGTTGGATGAGCTGTGGGAAGCGGCGAAGGCGGAGGAAGGATGGCGAGCGACGGGACGGTGAGATGATGGGAGGGTGAGATGGTGAGACTGAGGAACGGGAGTTAGAGTAGAATAGGGCTTCGAAAGTTCGACCGAGGAGACGGGGGGCCCAGATGCGGACGGGCAAAGTGCGCGGCCTTCAGGTAACACGACTCTACCTGGAGAACTGGCGCAACTTCACGCACGTAGATGTGCCGCTGGCCCAGCGCGTCTTCCTTGTGGGCCCGAACGCATCAGGGAAATCTAACCTCTTGGATGCGTTTCGTTTCCTGCACGACATCGTTTCGGTGGGCGGTGGATTTTAGGAGGCGGTCCTCAAGCGGGGCGGCGTCGCCCAGATTCGCTGCCTGGCTGCCCGGCGTTATCCCGAAGTGGTCGTGCGCGCATCAGTGGGCGAGGAGAACGACATACCTCTTTGGGAGTTCAAACTGAGGTTCAAACAGCGTAACCGCCAGCGGCCGCTGGTGGCGCGGGAGACGGCGAGACATCGCAGCGAGGTGGTTTTGCAGCGGCCGGATAAACGGGACGACCTCGATCCCGAGCGCTTAACCCAGACTGACCTGGAGCAGGTTAACGCCAACCAGAAATTTCGGGAGGTTGCTGAGTTTTTGGAATCGGTCCGCTACCTCCACCTTGTGCCGCAGCTCCTGCGAGTTCACGATCGCTCGGTCAGCCGCAATCGTGATCCTTATGGCGGCGAGTTCCTGGAGCAGGTTGCCGGCGCGCCGGAGCCTACGAGAAAGGCCCGCCGACGCCCATCCGGTAACTTCAGGCGCATCAATAGCGCCAGCGGTTCCGAGCAACCCCAACCTGATTCAGGGAACGCGATCTTTCCAGTAATCCTGTTGCCGCTTAACCTGGCCTACGGCCACAATCCAAATTGTGTTGTCGCTCTCTATTGTATAGAAGAGAGCGAACGGGAAGCGCCTGATGAGATAGCGACGGACGTCCTCGACCACCAACGGGTAGGCGCGCGGGTATTCGAGGATGCTCGCAATACCCCGCTCGACCTCTTCGACGAAAGATCGAGCGAGTTCCTGCCTGACCTGGCTGTAGTGGGCGGTGGCGCCTATGTACTCATCTACTGCTTCTGGAGCGAAATGGTACGTCACCTGATAATCGCTGCGCGGGCCAGCTTGAGCGCCTCCGGTCCTGGTACCGACTGGACAGCGCCGGCCCTCATCGCATCCCGCCGTCTTTTCGCGTCCTCGATGTGAAGCTGCTCCAACTCAGGGTCTACTTCCGCCTGGAGCTCCGTTACAAGGCGTTCGACCAGCTCCTGCTTTGCATCGTCAGGCAAGGACATCGCGTCGGCGTAGACACTTTCAAGGGTCACGGGCATTTTCTAACCTCCCCATACTGGCAGTGTGACGGAGTTTTCGCGAGGCGGCAACTCGGGAGCCGCGCCCCGCCGGCAGCAGCACGAATCCAATGAGAAGCGGAGACCTGCGAAACCTGCGAACTACCGCATCGGGGCAAGTGCGCGCAATCGCACGTCTGCCAAGCCGGCGGTATTGGGGATCGGCACAAGACTCCAGACACTATCGGGGGGTCATTATATCACAGCTTCGATCAGACCGCGGCGATGCCTCCGGCAAGCGCCGCACGACCGGCCGTCCTGCGATGCTGAGGCGGCACCGTTATGCGGATCAAAAAAACCCACCGCCGCACCGCGCTATAGCGTACCCGCCGGGCTGCGAACCGCTGGCGCGTTTGTGCTCCGCTCAACTTGGGCGGCAGCCCTTATCTGAAAAACTCCTTCTGCCCAACTGTTGCGCATTTCGCGCATTTTCCAGAGCTAAAACCCTGATTGGAGCAATCGCGTTGCTCACATCCCACATTCCCGCATTTCTTGCAGTGATACAGGGTGCTACCGCAGGTCCCACTTTTCCCTGTTTTTTTTCCAGGACAACTTGCCATAACCCCCTCATTTTGCTTGCCGCCAATTGTTCTTGCTCGTCAGACCTTCATGCGACGGCTCCAATACAGACCTAACAGCGGAGGTCAGTCGCGCGGGCGGCGAGGCTGCAAACATCGTCGCACTGCGGCCGCCGCCCAAGATCAAAATGGCATCGCTCGCCGCGAGCCCTCGCAAGGGGGCCCGATCTGTACGGGGCAACTCGCACTGTCAACGAGATCGCCGCACCCGCTCAGGCGGAAACGCGGGATCGCATAGTTATCTTAGCCGGTCGCCGCGCGTCAACGCAACATCCAGGTTAAGACCGAGCACTGACCCGGCTGAATCCGGGCTCTGCGCGCAAAACCCTGCTCCGAGGGTTCAAAACCCACGCTCATGTCCGCGTCTCGAGGTCCTGCCATCCCATCATCTTACATACGCACACACCCACACACTCACCGTCTCACCGTCCCCATCCGGCCATTGCCCCCGTGTCTTCCGTCTCCACCGACTGGGCATCAAGGGGAGGCTGGCCGGCGGTGATCCAGGCGGAGTACCAGAGGCCTGCGAAGTCGCCTGCGCCTTCCGAAAGACGCTGGTTAACCAGCGATCCTGCTGCCTGCCAGAAGGCGTTCTGGCAGCTGTCCGACGTATAGTCAGGGAAGCGCGCATGGGCGATCCGGTTCGCGTCCAGCACCCCGGGAACGTCGCTCGCGCTCTGTATGAGCCAGCCGAACGTCGCCGAAACCGGGTTATCAAGATAGCGAACCGGTGAGAGTTTAAGCGTTTCGGGATGGACGAACTAGTACAACTCGGCTCAAATCTGCCGGATCGGTTCCGGTGATGGTCGCCCCCATTATTGGGGATTCAGGGGCCAGCGACCAACACCGGTGGACTTACGCCGGGACGAACTAGTCCATTAACATGGTTTCAAACCGGGCGTGAACCCCCTTCTGGTTGGTCAACTGCCCGTCATAGTTCTCCACGGCATGAAACAGCACGTGGGCATCGGCGCCATAATGCGCGAGGACGACCGCATCGACCAGGACCCGCGTGGTGTCGCCTTTGCGCATGTCGTCCACGCACCGCAGATACCAGTCTTCCACAGTCCAGGGAACCGTCCCATTTTTGACGGACCGTTTCCGCGCCATATTTCTTTTCCGCGTCGGCCCGCGACCGGGGCAGATCCAGGTACGGCGGCTTGCCATACCGGTTGATATCCATGAAGTGAAGAAACCCCTCGTTCGGGAAGCGCGCGGGATCTTTTTCGTGCCAGAGGTCCGGGTCCGTGGCATGAGCGACGAGGTAGGCACGGTGTTTTTCGAGCGGCGCGCGGACCGGGTCGGGAGGAAGGCCGTCCATGGCGAGGCTGTTGATAATCTTATGGCCGGACGGTCCGCATGCCTGGCATGGCCCGGCCCCCAACCCGATAAAGAGCAGCGCGGTGAGCGCAGTACTAGTTGACTTCAGATTCATAAGCCCGGTTCCATTACGGCTGCAAACTCCAACCCCAGCGGTACGGCGTCCAGATTAGCGGGATACTCTCCGGCGAGTTGGTAGCGCGTACGTGGTCGGCGTCCCAATTGAGCTTTTTCCCCACGCGGTAGCTCACGTTCCCGAGGAGCACTGTTTCCGATAGCGGACCGGAGTAGTCAAAGTTGCAGGTGGTGGGGCCGCCGGTTTTGCAGGCGTGGATCCATTCCTGATGGTGACCGATGGAGTTGGGAATGGACTGTGGCGGCGGCGTAAAACCTTCGAAGTCCTTTTCGGGCAGCAGTTGATGGCGGCCGTAATCGGCGATCACACGCCCCTTCGCCCCCACAAAGAGAACACCGCTCGGCCAGTCGGGCTGGTTGGCCTCCGCGTAACCGGTCGGTCGCTTACCGCCATGATACCAGGTAAGATCAACGGCCGGCAGCGTCTCCCTCGCCGGGAACGTGTAATGGACAATGAGCCATGCGGGCGTGTTTTCTGCGCTCACCGGCGGGCCCTCGGCCTTCACCGTGAGCGGATATTTGAGATTGAGCGCCCAGAACGGCAGGTCCATGTAATGGCAGCCGAAGTCACCGAGCGAGCCCTCCCCAAAGGCCCACCAGCTCCGCCAGTTGAACGGCACGTAAGCCGGATTATAAGGGCGATATTGCGCCGGGCCAAGCCAGAGATCGTAATGCAGGTTCGCGGGAGTGGGCGGCGTGTCCGTAGGCCGGCCGTTTCCGGAATAGGAGCTGCTGCACCAGACGTGAACCTCTTTGATCGGGCCAATTGCGCCGCTCTGTACGAGCTCCACCACTCTCCGATAGTTGTCGCCGGCGTGGATCTGCGTGCCAAGCTGCGTAACACACTTCATCTTGCGAGCCAAGTCAGTCACGATGCGTGCTTCGGCGACCGTGTGCGCAAGCGGCTTTTCGCAGTATAGATGCAGCCCGGCCCGCAGAGCGGTTACCGAAGCCATCGCGTGGTTGTGATCCGGCGTCGCGACAACGACCGCATCCAGGTCATTCCGCTCAAGCATCTTCCGGTAGTCGTTGTAGCGCGCCGCCTTGGGATAGCGGCTGATCGCGGCATCGAGATAATGATCGTCGACGTCGCACAGCGCCACGATATTCTCGCTGCTCACTCCGGACAGGTCGTCGCCACCGCGGTTGGCCACACCTATGGCGCCGATATTCAGCTTATCATTCGGAGTGAGTGGGCGCGCAAATCCGGGTGAAGCGGCAAACCCCACGCCTATCCCCGCCATCGCGCTCTGCTGCAGGAAACGCCGTCGGCTGATCCGGGACGCTGGTTCGCTGGACATGGGATATCCCTTTCTTCGGAGGCTGGTAACTGATCCGAACCATAGCTTCGAGACCGGCCGTGGTTTTACCTCTCGGCGCGGCGGGACAATTGTGACGGTTTCTACGCGCCGTCTAGACGCGTTGCCCTGACGACGCGTCAAAAGGGTTGGGCGGCGTCGGGGGCCAATGCTATACTTGAGAATCGCATCATTGATGGCGGCTCCCCAGCGCGGGGAACGCAGCCGCCGTATACGGTTTCCGACGAGGAGTCGGCAGTGCTTGAGTCAGTGCCTGTTCCAGTTATGACGTTGGCCGGGCGTACACCCAGCGAGGAATCAGTAAATGGGGAACCGCGAAGACGCGAACGATCAAGATGCCCCTGGGTTCCGCGTGATCGGCGGGATCAAATGACAAGTCATCGTTCGATGGCTCGGACAATCAGAGCATGAAGCGAATAGTGATTGTCATCTTCAGTTTTCCGAAGCTCTCCGAGACGTTTATCGTGGGCAAATTCCTGGCGCTTCTGGACCAGGGATGGGATGTACACGTGGTCTGCGGACGCAGTGATCCCGGGGAATGGAGACGATTCCCTGAACTTATGCGCCGTCCGGACCTTCACCGCCGGGTTCACGTAATGTGGCCGTCGAGCCCCAGATGGCTTGCAGGCATCCTCATGCCCTTCAGCCTTGCCTGGTGCGCTATTCGCGCGCCGCGCTCGGTATGCGACTACTTGCGCCGAGGTGTGAAGCAATTCGGTACCGGAATCCTACGCCGGCTCTACATGGACGCTGAGCTGGTGGCTCTCGAACCGGACCTGATCCACTTTGAATTCGGCAGTATTGCAGTGGATCGCATGCGCCTCAAGGAACTGCTTGGTTGCAAGCTTTTAGTGAGTTTCCGCGGCTACGATCTGACATTCCTGGGTCTGGACAATCCCAACTACTATTCCGAGGTATGGGATCGAGCGGACGGGCTTCATCTGCTCGGCAGCGATCTCTGGGGCGAGGCTCAGCGGCGAGGATGTCCGCCTGCGAAGCTTCACGCCTTGATTCCGCCCGCCATTGACCTGAACTTCTTCGACCCTGGAGACCGCCGGCACGGAGACCGCGCTGGCGCCTTAGATCGTCCGCTGCGGATTCTCAGCGTGGGCCGGCTTGAGTGGAAAAAGGGTTATGAGTACGGGCTCGCCGCGATACGGATTCTTCGCGATCGGGGCGTTGTTTGCGAGTATGGCGTTATCGGCGCCGGCGAACACCTGGAGGCCATTTCCTTCGCCCGGCACCAGATGGGATTGGATGATATCGTCTACCTGTGGGGGCCGCAGTCGAGGACCGAGGTGAAAGATCGGATGCTCTGGGCTGACGTGATGCTCCATTCCGCGACTGCCGAGGGGTTTTGCAACGCTGTCATAGAGGCCCAGGCGATGAAACTGCCCGTTGTTTGCACCGACGCTCACGGTCTCCAGGAGAATATTGCAGACGGGGAGACCGGCTTCGCGGTTCCCAGAAGAAATCCCAACGCGCTGGCTGACAAGCTTGAACGGCTGGCGCAAGACGCGGACCTTCGGCAGCGGATGGGGGAGGCGGGCCGCCGGCGGGCGCTTGCGAGATTCCGGTTGGAAGACCAGGCGGAGGCCTTCAGCCGACTTTATTCTACGCTACTCGGGGAGAACAAGGAAGAGTCAGTCGCATAGTGGGTAACGGATACCGCCGCGGGTCGCGGCCCCATCACCCGGGGAGAATCACTTCTCACAGAACGCGATCCAGTGTTTCGTCTCGAGCCCGCCGGTGCAGGAGCTCAAGGCGTACCTGTCCGGTTGCTCAAAGTCATCGGTACTCACCATCGTGACGTGAAACCCGGCGTCGCGATAGCGGTCCGGGTAATCAGCGCCGCAGTCCCGGGCGTGGTAGTTGCGAGAAGGGTCGGCGAATCCGAACTCAACGGTCTTCTCGGAAACAAACGGCACGATGAGCACGGCGGCTCCTCCGGGGCGTAGTACCCTATAGATCTCCTGCAGCGCCTTTCGATCCTCCACGATGTGCTCCAGCACGTGCGATGCGAAGATCACGTCCACGCTCTCGGAATCGAGTTCGAGCTCTCTGAGATCAAGGACCAGGTCGCCCGCTCCGGGCTCGAGGTCGGCGGACAAGTAGGCGCCGCTCCAACGACGGAGAACGTCGCTAATGCACGGCTCGGGTGCGAAGTGAACAAAACGGGCCGAACGCCACGTGTGCTCGGCGTCCCTGCGCTCCAGGGCCAGATAGGCCACTCGGTGCCGTGCCCGCGAGCCGCAGCGGACGCATATCTCCCTCGCGTGGCGCGCGTGATGGAGAAATGTGCCGGAATAACCGCAGATTGGGCATCGCGCTGTTTCGCGAACCAGAAAGAGGTTCAGGAAGTTCGCCAGATCGTCGTGCCACGTGCCCCGGAACGCCTCGCGTCGGACGACAGCGCCGCAAAGCCGGCGGGCGTATTTCCACAGGAGGGCGCCACGACGCTTGCGATCCAAACATCGGCCTCTCGCGTCGCCTCCTGATGAGATGATACCTTGCATGGATTTCCCTAAAAAATACCGGCGTAACTACCGCCTTCCCCTAATCCCATGTTAGCATGTTAGATGGAGATTTCGGGAGACCATCCGTGCTTGCGCTCCCGCTGGATCTATGGTACCATGATAATCTCCCGGTTCGGGAGACTACTTGCGACCAGCGCGTGCGCCGGCCGACGCGGCGCATCCAATCTGACGATCTTCCGCGATCTGACCGACGAGGAATTAAATTTGATCGAGGCAGTCCCCGTTCCGGACGAGACTCTGTCCGGACATGCACACACCATCGAGTTCGACATTGCCCCGCCTGGCCGGTGGGTCGGAGTCAACTGGCCCGAGCTGTGGCGTTACCGGGATCTATTCCTGGTCATGGCCTGGCGCGATATCTCCGTCCGGTACAAGCAGACCGCATTGGGCGTGCTCTGGGCGATCATACAGCCGTTCATCAGCATGGTGCTCTTCACCGTCATATTCAACCGGGTAGCGCACATAACGAGCGGCGATCCGAATGTACCCTATCCGATATTCGTTTATTCCGGGCTGCTCTTCTGGCAGTTTTACTCGACCACTCTTGGCAATGCGAGCAACTCCATGGTGGTCAATGCGCCTATTATCCAGAAGGTGTATTTCCCCCGGCTCATCGTTCCGGCCACCGCTGCCACCACCGCCCTGGTTGACATGGCGTTCGCTTCCGTCATTCTTGGCGGGATGATGATCTACTACCACTCGGCGCCAAGCCTTTTCGGGGTTTTGCTCGTACCGGTATTGATCATTATTTCGGTCCTCTCGGCCCTCGGACTGGGCCTCTTCCTGGCGGCGATTAACCTCAAATATCGGGATGTCCGGTACGCCGTGCCCTTCTTCATCGGCGTTCTGATGTACGTGACACCGGTTATTTACCCGGCGAAGCTCCTCCGGCGCTTCCCCGCCATCGAGGGGCTAATGGTATGGTTGAACCCTATCGCCGGGGTGATTAACTCTGCCCGGGCGACGCTCATTGGCGACGGCGTTTTTGAGCCATCTGTGCTGGGTATCTCCGCTCTCATGAGCCTCCTCTACTTTGTGGCCGGCCTCTACTACTTTCGCAGCACGGAACGTTATTTTGCGGACATTGCATGAGGATTGTATAGAGGCTCGCCTGAACAAGTTCAATCCCCGAACGAGCCGGCGTCTCACGGTTGCGCGTCCGCAGGCGCGTCTGTTACTATAGTGTTAAGCTTAAATCCTATGTCCCAGCCTATCATTGAAGTCCACAACATCGGCAAACGGTACGTCATCGGAGCCAATCGAGAGCGGTATCTCTCGCTTCGCGACCAGGTAGCGTCGAGATTCAGCCGGAATAGGCGTGCGCCAGGCGGCGATTCCACGCGGTTCTGGGCCTTGAGGAATGTCGACTTCGAGGTGCAGCGCGGGGAGACTTTCGGAATTATTGGCCGGAATGGCGCCGGCAAAAGCACCCTGCTTAAGATCCTCTCTCAGATCACCCCACCCACCGAAGGAAGAATCACGATGCGCGGCCGTGTCGCCAGCCTATTGGAGGTGGGAACCGGCTTTCATCCTGAGCTTACCGGGCGTGAGAACGTTTACCTTAACGGCGCCATATTAGGCATGACTCGCTCCGAGGTGGCGAGAAAGTTTGATGAGATCGTAGCCTTCGCCGAGGTCGAGAAGTTCCTGGATACCCCGGTAAAGCGCTATTCTTCCGGCATGTACGTCCGGCTGGCGTTCGCGGTTGCAGCGCACTTAGAACCGGAAATCCTCGTTGTCGACGAGGTGCTCTCGGTAGGAGACCGCCAGTTTCAGAAGAAGTGCCTCGGGAAGATGGGAGAGGTCGCAAAAGTTGGCCGGACGGTGCTTTTCGTCAGCCATAATCTGGAGGCGGTGAGGAAGCTGTGTACGCGGGGCATGCTGCTCGAAAGCGGAGAAGTAAAGCTGGTCGCTTCGACTGAGGCGGTCCTGGATCGATACCTGACGAACGCCGCGGAGGTCGCGTCCGTCTACGAAATCGATCCTCCTGCCGATCCGGACGCGGCCGGATACGCCTACAGGATAAGCATTGAGACAGCCGATGGCGAAGGAGCCGCGGAGATTCCTGTTGGAAGACCGTGGCAGGTTCGCGTTCATTTTACGCTCAGCAGGCGAATAGTGGAGCTCCGGGTGGCCGTCGGTTTATTCAGCCCGGGCGAGGTCCCTTTGCGGACGAGCTGGAGCTCGCCTGTCACAGCGGATGCGGGGACCTACGACGCCGTTTTCCGCGAGGATGTCATGATGCTGGCGCCGGGGCGCTACCCGGTTGTCGTTGGGCTGAGTGAGGATGGGCGGGCATTTCATTATATCGAAGACGCCGCGGCCGTTAACATCGTGCCGATCAGTCAAATGTCGGACGATGGCGAGATTTTCCAGCTTTCTGATTGCGGGATGATTTTGAATCCCATGAACGTCGCGCTGCGCCAGGTCTCAGCGCCACTGCAGGTCGATCCGTTGAATACGATGCCGCCACTCAGCTTGAGCGGCGCGTCCGCGGGGCGCCGCGGATAGTGGGACGCTTCGGATTCGCTGGCGCCGCAGCGCAGCGATCATACCGCAGGCTGCGGTCCCAGATTCGTCGTAGAAATGCGCAGCGGCCGCGCACCAGCTATGCGCAGTGCGGTGAAGATCTGATTGTCGATTACATCTTCAAGGCCCGACATCTCGAGCGCCCGACGTATCTCGATATAGGCGCTAACCATCCTACGGAATTAAGCAATACCTACCTCTTCTACCGGAGAGGGTGCCATGGGATATGTGTGGAACCTGATCCGGATCTCTTCCAGCGATTTCAGCGGCGCCGCCCCCGGGATCGGTGTCTCAACGTAGGCGTCGGCACGACCGAGCAGCAGACTGCAAGCTTCTACTTGATGAACCCACCAGGACTGAACACCTTCTCTGAGGCGGACGCGGCGCGTCTTACGGAGAGTGGGATGCACTCGACTCGAGGGGTGGCTCAAATCCCCCTCCGCACGATCAACGAACTTCTGTCGGAATGCGTGAATGGGGACGTGGATTTCCTATCGATGGATATCGAAGGGTTGGAGTTCGAGGTGCTCCGGACACTTGACTTCTCGCGATTTCGACCGAAAGTGATCTGCGTCGAAACGTTGATTTATACCGGTACATTGACCGGCGTGAAAATGGATGACACGGCGCGATTACTACAGTGCAGGGGTTACTATTTATATGCAGACACCTTTCTCAACAGCATTTTTGTAGAGGACAGCTTTTTTCGCGGTTCGCCCCCGGCGCCGCCCTCCTACGAAGAAACTATACTCCGGTGTGGGGACGAGTCCGGTTAGACATGGCTGAGATCGAAGCGCCAACTGAAGTGAAGCGGTGGATGGTGTGAGTCTTTCAGGGCGGGTGCGTCGGCGCCTTCGTTCAATGCGCCTGGTACGACCTCTCTATCGCTCAGCGAGCCGATATTTCGCTGCACGAGCGGCTTACCGTCTCTTTCGAGACGAGTTTCATCAATTCAGGGAGCTTTCAAAAAAAAACCCGCGGTTGTCGGTAACCTGGCAGGATCGACAACCGGAGCTGAGTGACCGGACATCCTCTCACGGCTTCGATGCCCATTACGTCTATCACACCGCGTGGGCCGCTCGTATCTTAGCCGAACTTATGCCGGATCGCCACGTCGATATTTCGTCGTACCTCTACTTCAGCACTCTCGTATCAGCCTTCCTGCCCGTAGACTTCTATGATTACCGGCCGGCTGCGATCTATCTCAGTAACCTTACCACTCGATCAGCGGATCTGTTGTCTCTACCGTTCCAGGACCGCAGCGTACGCTCGCTTTCCTGCATGCACGTCGTCGAGCATGTTGGCCTCGGGCGATACGGTGACGCCCTGGATCCTGATGGCGATCTCAAGGCTATGGCGGAGCTGCAGCGAGTTATCGCCCCAGGGGGATCGCTGCTATTCGTCGTTCCCGTCGGCAGGCCGCGGGTTGTTTTCAACGCCCACCGAATCTATTCTATCAATCAGGTGAAGTCCGCCCTTGGGGAGCTTGTATTGCAGCGCTTTGATCTGATTCCGGATCATGCGCGGGAGGGGATGATCTCCAACGCGAGTGGGGAGCTCGCCGACCGTCAGAACTTCGCATGTGGCTGCTTCTGGTTCAAAAGAAAAGAGTAGGCCCACCATGAATCTCACCATTTTGCTGCGGGATCGGCTAACCGCCGCGACGAATCAGCAACTCCGTACCAAGGTGGGTGAGGGGAACGTGAAGGTGGCGCGATCGCGCCGGACTGGCGACGGGGGCGTCGGATTTTGGGGAACTGTCTTGACGAGAGGTGAATCTTTATGATCCCATCGACAAATGATTCTGAAATTGGCGGGCGTGGGCCGCAAGTTTGCAAACCCCGTAAAGGCAGACACCCTCTCATTCGGACGCTCGATCACTTTGGCGGGCGGACGATCCTCGGGAAGTTGATTACGTGGATGGCGCGCCGCGAGACAGGGAAAGATATTCGCATCTTCTATGACGAAGTATGGATGTACAGGATCGGGCAAAGATATCTTGCCAAGAGCGCTGAATTGTCGTACCCACGATCGGTCAGTATCGACAGAGCGTACCGAGCGCTGTACGAGAACTGTACCGACTTCTGGTTTTACGTATACAAGCCGAAGATAGGGGATATTATTGTTGACGTTGGCGCAGGTTCCGGCCTCGATGCGCCAGCTTTTTCGGAAGCCGTTGGAGGTGATGGGCGGGTTCTCGCGATCGAGGCCAATCCCTGGACTTTCCGCCTGCTCGCGAAGCAGAGGATTTGGAACCAACTGAACAACATGGATGTGTACCAATACGCGATAATGGGCCGGGCTGGATCAGTCATTATCGAAGATAACCGCGCTGCACACACCGCGAATCGCGTGGTCCAGGGAGTCGCTGCCATCGGCCCATGCATGGAGGTTCCAGCAATTACTTTGGATGAGTTCTGCGATCTCAACGGCATCGACCACATCGACTTCCTTAAGATGAACATCGAAGGCGCCGAACGATGCGCTATCCGCGGCATGCAGAAGATCCTCCCGCGAATTCAGCATATTTGCATTGCCTGTCATGATTTTCTTGGGGATGTCGACCCCAAGTATCGTACGAGAGACGAGGTTATCGACTTCCTGCGTCAAAGCGGTTTTAAAGTCATACAGAGGGATGACCCGCGTGATTACGTGCGCGACCACGTCCACGGGGTTCGTGAGGGGTAGGTCGCATGTCGCGCCATCTCGCCAGGTCCGCTGGGGTTCTTCGGGGATATCCGGATGATTATCGTTAGACTTTGCGGCGGCCTGGGTAATCAGATGTTCCAGTACGCCGCAGCCCGAGCGCTCGCCTTACGGCGGGGAACATCAATGAGGCTAGACCTGTCTGCCTATCTTGAGGGTAAGGATTTCCGGAGCTATGAGCTGGGATGCTTCAACATTTCAGCGGAACCGGCGGGTGAACGGGAACTAAACGTCTACAAGGGGGTTTCCCGTCGCCCGATGGACAGAGTTCACCGTAAGTTTGCACGGGCCTTTCTGCGGCCGGAGCGTATTAAAGAGCCTCACTTCCATTACTGGCCGGGCCTCAAGGATGTCGGACGAAACGCCTATTTGATAGGGTTCTGGCAGAGTGAAAAATACTTTCTGGACGCGGTGGATACAATCCGGCGTGAATTCACGTTCAAGAATCCGCCTGAAGGCCCCAACCGGGAGTTAGCCGAGAGAATCGCAGGGCGCGCGTGTCTTTCGATACACATCCGGAGGGGCGATTACGTGACGGAGCCGACCGCGAATCAACGACACGGGCTGTGCGGCCTGGATTATTACGCCGGCGCGATAGAACTGGCGCAGGGACGAGCGTCGATTGACGAAGTCTTCGTTTTTTCGGATGACCCGGAATGGGCCGCGGCTGAATTCCGGGCGCCGTTTCCAACGACGTACGTGGGCCACAACTCGGGCGATACAGGCTATGAGGATATGCGGCTCATGTCGATGTGCCGGTTCAATATTATTGCAAACAGCACATTTAGCTGGTGGGCCGCGTGGCTCAACGCCGACCCGGAGCGCGTTGTGGTGGCGCCCGAGCGGTGGTTCAAGGCCGAGGATTTCTCTGACGTCGACTTGATTCCCGCGGACTGGCTGCGAGTCTGATGGGGCCGCGCAGCGACTCCAATGACGGCTTCGCTGTCGGGATAGCAGGCCTGCTATACTGGACAGGAAAACTGTTGCTGCCTTTAGAATTCTTATGCCGTTGCACCGCGCGGCGCCAACCTCAAGGGAATCCCCGAAGCTTCCGTAGCCGTGGCACGCTTATGTGCGATATCTGCTGAGATATGCCAGAACCAACCCGAATCCTGTTCACCATCCCCAACTTTATCACCGCCGGGTCCGGCCAGGCGATGCTTAATATCGTTGAGCATCTCGATCCGGAGAAATACGCTCCGGCTGTCTGTGTATCCAGAAAGGGTGGCGATCTCTCGCGGGTTGTTGAGAGGCTGGGCATTCCCTTTATCGAAGCCCCGTTTACCGTACCTGCCCAGCCCTATCACACACTGCCATTGAGGGCATGGAGGGCGGCGCAGGTTTTCCGGCCCTATCATTTTGCGCTCTGGCATTCTTTTCATTACCTCGACGACTACACGGAGCCAATTATCGCGCGCCTTTCGGGCGCGCGACGATGGATTTACACCAAGAAGAACATGAACTGGGGCCGGCGCGCGTGGTATCTGCGCTCGCTTTTTGCAAGCCGAATTGTGACGCTGAATACGGATATGATGCGAGACTTTTTTGGAAACAGGTGGTTTCGAAATCGAGTGCGGCTAGTTCGTCACAGTGTGGATCTGGACCGATTTCACCCCGGTAGTTCTATCGGGCTCAGGATACGGGAAAGGGAGGGTATCCCCGAGAACGCCATTGTCTGCGCCTGTGTTGCGCACCTTGTCCCGGTAAAGGGACATCCGACGCTCCTTGAGGCGGTGGCGAAAGTGCCGGACATGCGTCTGCTCATCGCTGGAAGTCCCCTCGACGCGAACTACTTTGAGAAGCTGCAGGGGATGACATTAAAACTGGGGCTCGAGGACCGGGTGCGCTTCATTGGAAACATAAGCAATGTCCCCGCACTGCTGGCTGAAGTGGACATCTTTGTTCTACCCACCGAGCGACGGGGAGAAGGATGCCCGGTCGCGCTGCAGGAAGCGATGGCTTGCGGCTGCGCGTGTATCGCCACAGATGTGCCGGGTTCGCGAGACCTGATCGAGCATGGAATGAGCGGATGGATAGTCCCCCCTGAAGAGAGCGGCGCTCTGGCTGCGGCGCTCAAGGGGCTGGCGGCGTCGAGCGAGCTCCGATGTTCACTGGGGGAGGCGGCCCGTGCAGTCGCTGTAAGTCAGTTCAGTATCGCTCGAGAAGCGGCCGACCACGAGGCGCTTTACGGGGAGCTTGGTATTTAGAACTTCCAGGTTGATGATTCGGCTGCGATGCCCGTTTCTGGCCGGACAGACGCGCGGGCGCGCGGTTTCTGCGATTGTTCAAGGCACAGGCTTGCGCTAAACCGGCCGGTTATGGCGCCGGATAGACGCAAGGTGAAGATACTGAAGTAGATCGCGCCCGCGACCGGCCCTCTGGTTATACTGAGACGTGTAAGTCAATTCTACGGCTTCATTTTTCCTCGCAGCACCGCGGCGCGCTCAAATCGCGGCAGACGGGGACAGTCTCGGAGTAACGACGACAGCATGTGTGGCATTTGCGGCGTGTTTATCCGGGATCCGGCCGCGGCCGAAACCCCGGTTATCATGGATGCGCTTCGACGCATGGCGGGGCTAATGCGGCGCCGTGGCCCGGATGACGAGGGTTTCTGGTCAGCCCCGGATGGGCGCGCCCATTTTGGGTTCCGGCGGCTCTCCATTCTGGACTTGAGCTCCGCGGGCCATCAACCAATGATCTCCGGCGATGGCCGCTCCGCGATCGTCTTTAACGGCGAGATCTATAACTTTCGAGAGCTGCGCCAGTCGTTGGAATCAGCCGGTGTGCGGTTCCGATCAGGTACCGATACCGAGGCGCTGCTCGAGGCTCTGAACCTGTGGGGCGTGGACGCAATCCCGCGCCTGAACGGGATGTTTGCGTTCGTCTGGTATAACCTCAGCGATCATACGCTGATTCTGGCTCGGGATCACGCCGGGATCAAGCCACTCTACTATTATCTTCACCCCTCGGGCCGCGGCGTCGCTTTTGCTTCACAGTACAACGCGCTGCTTCAGTCGCCCTGGGGCGAACCGGGCCCGCTGCGGTCGGACGTACTCCGGCTCTATCTGCGTTTGCACCATATCCCCGCGCCGTACGGCCTTCTAGCAAATACATTTCAGTTAGAGCCGGGACACTATCTCAAGGTCTCCCGTGAGGGTGCTATCGAGAGCCATGCCTGGTGGACGTTGCCGGAACACCCGGAAGTCGATCTATCGGGCAGCGCGGCGATCGATGCGCTGTCGTCCGCTCTCGATCGGGCGGTGCGCCGGCAGCGCATCGCCGACGTGCCGCTCGGCGTGTTTCTCTCGGGCGGGGTGGATTCACCGCTCGTGACCGCCGTGGCGCGGAAACAGACCGGGCCCGATCTCAAGGCGTTTACCATCGGAAACCCCGGTTGGGATCAGGACGAGTCGGAACCCGCGGCCGAATATGCCCGCTGCCTCGACCTCGATTTCCGGCTGCATCCGGTCAGTGGCGGCGAGGCCGTAAGCGCTCTGAATGACGTGATCGAGGCGCAGCACGAGCCTTTTGCTGACTTCTCGGCGCTGCCAACGCTGCTTGTGAGCCGCTTCGCGCGGCAGGATGTTACGGTCGCACTGAGTGGAGATGGTGGGGATGAGATCTTCTTTGGCTACGAGCGGCCGCTTTCCTTGCTCCGCAATGGGGGAGATTTCCGGTGGCCTCGCCCGGTTCGGATGGCGCTGTATGGGGCAGGGAAGTACGGGCTGGGCCCCCGGCGATCCAGCGTTATTACGGCTTCATCGCCCGGGGATTATTATTTTAACGTTAACTGCCGGACGTCCGATGACGATTTACGCTCCCTGACGCCGGGCCTTGGACCACTGCCATCCGACTTCGGTCTCTATCGATCCGAGCGGTACAGGGACCCCCGCGGTCTCGCGAACTACTCCCGGAGGGTGGAGTTTTACGGCCAGCTCCAGAGGGGCCTCAAAAAAATGGACATGGCCTCAATGCGCAATAGCCTGGAGGTGAGGGTACCGCTGCTGGATAGGGATGTGATCGAAATCGGTCTTCGAATTGATCCGTTCGAGTGTATGAAAGGGGGCGGCCGAAAGACCGTGCTGAGGGACCTGCTGGCCCGCTATGTGCCTCGTGCGGCGATTCCCGAAGGGAAGCTCGGCTTTGCCGTGCCAATGGGTGAATGGCTGCGGGGTCCGCTCCGAACTGTGGTTGAGGAGACGCTTTTCGACGCCCCGCTTTATCCTGCCGGAATCTTCGAGCAGTCGGCGCTTCGCAGCTACTGGGAGGATCATCTGAATGGCCGGCGTGACGCTAAGTGGGGCCTCTGGACTCTCCTCTCCTTGCAGTGGTGGGCGAAAACCCACTTGAATTTCTCTGCGCGGACGTTGGATTAGCTATGCCAGAACCAACCCGAATCCTGTTCACCATCCCCAACTTTATCACCGCCGGGTCCGGCCAGGCGATGCTTAATATCGTTGAGCATCTCGATCCGGAGAAATACGCTCCGGCTGTCTGCGTAACCCGAAAGGGTGGTGATCTCTCGCGGGTTGTTGAGAAGCTGGGCATCCCGTTTTTCGAAGCTCCGTTCACGGTGCCTGCCCAGCCGTATCTCACGCTGCCGGCGCGGGCATGGAGGGCGGCGCAGGTCTTCCGACCGTATCACTTTAATCTGTGGCATTCGTTCCATTATCTGGACGACTACACGGAGCCGATCATTGCTCACCTATCGGGCGCGCGACGATGGATTTATACCAAAAAGAACATGAACTGGGGCCGGCGCGCGTGGTATCTGCGATCGCTATTTGCGAGCCGGATTGCGGCTCAGAACACCGACATGATGCGGAGTTTTTTTGGGAACGTCTGGTTTCGAAACCGGGCCCGGCTGATTCCTTGTGGCGTGGACGTTGATCGATTTTACCCCGGCGGCTCCGCCAGCCTCGGGATACGAACACAGGAAGGAATTCCAGAAAACGCTATTGTTTGCGCCTGCGTCGCGCATCTTGTTCCGGTAAAGGGACATCCGACGCTCATTGAGGCGGTGGCGAAAATACCGGGGATGCACGTGCTCATCGCTGGAAGCCCCCTCGACGCGAATTACTTTGATAAGCTGCAGGAGATGACCTCAAAACTGGGGCTCGAGGACCGGGTGCACTTTATCGGGAGCATCAGCAACGTGCCCGCGCTGCTCGCTGAGGTGGATATCTTCGTTCTACCTACCGAGCGAAGGGGCGAAGGAAGTCCGGTCGCTCTATTGGAAGCAATGGCTTGCGGCTGCGCGTGCGTCGGCACGGATGTGCCGGGTTCACGTGACCTGATCGAGCATGGAAAGAGTGGATGGATAGTCTCCCCTGAAGAGAGCGCTGCCCTGGCTGAGGCGCTGAGGGGGCTGGCGGCGTCGAGCGAGCTCCGACGTTCATTGGGTGAGGCGGCTCGTGCGAGGATCTTAAGTCGCTACACTATCGCTCGAGAAGCGGCCGACCACGCAGCGATGTATGCGGATCTCCACGTTTAGAGTTGCGATGATCACGACCCGACATATTCGCGGGATTTGTTTCGCGCGCGGCCGGGGATTTTTGGGAGCGCCGGGCCCGGTTTTGGGCCGATGAGAGCTGCGAGATGGGTGTCCCGGTAACGGAGGAGATCGACGAGACTGCCTATCACGGCCTTAACGATCCTGCTGCGTCGGGCCTTGCTCGGCCGGATGCACTCGCTTGGGCGCGGTTTCCGCGCGTACCAGCGTCGACGAACATTCCAGTTGAAGAAACCTTCGGGTTCAAGCGGCGTTCCCCGTTCGGTGGGTGCGACGGTGCGCGGGAGGTCCCACCAGTAGACGTACCCGCCGGGCTTGAGCACGCGCTGGATCTCTCTTGCTACCGCGTGCCGCAGTTGCGGGTTGGGAATGGATGAGAAGCAGACGAACTGTGTGACCAGATCAAAACTTTCGTCGTTGCACGGGATCTGCCAGCCATCGATTTGCCGGAGGTCGATAGGCGGGTTCTTGCCTCGCCCGATCTCGAGCTGCTTATCGCTAATGTCGACACCCAACAGATCCGATGGCTTCGCGTCCATCTCCAAAAACATTCGCAGCCAGGCTCCCTCACCGCAGCCATAGTCAAGGATTCGCCAGCCCTCAAAAGTGTCAGTGACCTCCCCTATGAGTTCCGAGAACGCCGCCTGTTTGCGGAGCATGAAATCGAGCCCCCGCGGCGCAGGGCCTCGCCAGTCCGCGATGGACTTGGGGTTGGTGAGAAGGTCACTCATCTGGCGGCGCGCGTCCTCAACTTCCGACGCGAACTCTAAGTTCGGATCGCTCCGGTGGCTATTTGTCATATTCCTCGGCTCTCTTTCTTGCGCGGCCGTGAGCCATCCGGAGGCGATCCATCCGGTCGAGTCGAAACCATTCCAGGCGAGCGCCCCCTTTGCGATAACCCTGCAGGCACGTGGCGCCCCCCTGCTGACCGAGTCTTCGCGGCGATACGATGAGCGGCCCGGATAGTTTTCCATCGGGGTCGTCGTAGTCGAAGGTCATCGATTGCTTTTGCCGGATCGCGTCTTCAACCAGCCCCATTTTAGCCTGAACCGAGTCTGCGGGCGTATCCGTCAGCCTTCCCGACGGTACATCGGGAAACGCCGGCGGTGAATCGGCGCCAGCAAGCCTGGCGGCCAGGCGGAAAACGTCTTCGGAGGGTCCGGCTTTTCCCTCTTTGCGAGCGCACCGCTTCCACAGACTGAGCGCATGGTGAATCTCGTTCCAGGCGGATGGATTCACGCTCGTTTGCGGGTTGAGCGGCTCAACGTGCGGCATCTCTCCACGCGCCCTGAGCTGCGCTTCCAGCTCTTCCTCTTTGCCGGGCAAAATGGCCTGCGCTCGTGCGCCCAAACTGACGCCGAGGCAGGCGCTCACCCCGGCCGCGGTTCTCAGTTCGGCCATCAGAGCTGGATCCGCAGCCGTCATCACCGCAGAATGGAAGATTCTCACCTGACCGAACCGGTTGGACCAACCTTGAATTGTCGCCACGGCAGCCGGCGGCGCGCCGGCGCCGAGATCCTCTAAGATCTGTTCGAGGCTCGCGCCTGCCTGAAGAGCTTGCCGAACCCTCTCGCGGGCAATCCGGTAACGGCTGATAGGGCCCCGTTCCAAAAGCTCGGATATTCCCTCGAGACGAAACCAGCGGGCCAGGTTAGCGCTGGCGCTTACGTGTGTCACCAGGTCGTCTTGAACTCGTACCGGATCCTCCTGCTTTGAGCCGCCCGGGGATGTCCCGGCATCCGACCTTCCGGCTATTGAGCCGCCTGCTGCGGAGGCTGCCGCAGGATCTATCTCGGCGCCAATGACACGGAAGCTGCTGAGATCACCTTTGCGGGTGCGGCCAGGCTCTAAGAGTCCCAGCCAGTAGAATGGCCCCGCGACGAGCGCCTCGATCCAGGCGCCCTCGACGAGATTCCAGTCGCGAAGGGTGAGTGCTCGCCCGGTCTGTCGGCATCGCGCTTCACTGTTATCGCCCGGCGCGCGCAGCAGCGAGTTGTTGCGAGAACGCGCTGCCTGGACGAGCGATGAAATGGACTGCCACTCACCCGGATCGGCTTCTGAAAGCAAGCTAACGAGGAAGGCCCGGGCGCGGGCGGTGATCTCCGCCTCCGGTGGCCTGACGAATTCAACATCCGGCAGATCATCCATCACGTACCGGACGGGATGCTTCACAAAGGCGCAAATGGCGCGCTCACGCTGTTCGCGGGCGGGGAGAGCAAGCCATTGCAGCAGCGCCGGCCCCGGGCCAAGGCGTGCGTCCAGACGGGTCAGAAGGCCGAGAGGCTCGGCGAGCGATCGCAGGAAGAGACACCGGCGCGCCGCGCGCTCCGATCGCAGATCGCTGATATCATCGGGGGCCAGAAGATGCGCGTTGAGGCGGAGCAGATCCCGCCGGGCGAGGCCGGGCCCTGCAAATCGAGTAGGGGGCGCGTTCAGAATGGAGCTCACCAGAAGCATAAGGTCCTGGCAGAGATAGGGCGCAGGTCCGGCCGGCGCCGGCGGCGGCGCGCACGGTCGGAAGATCCGGGGTCGAGCGATGTCCGCTGGCCGGAGTCGATCTAGCACCTCCATCGGTACGACGGCAAGCGCCGCCGCCCCGCGCGCCGGCGTGATTTGGAAAAGCAGGCCGCAAATATGAAGGTGGTCCAGCGGCGTCGCGAGGCCGTCGCTCCACGGCTGCTTGCTGTCGATGGCGCCGGGCGTCGCCTTTCGCAATTCCCCAAATCGCGCCTGGATCTCCGCGAGTGGCGCCGCGCCGCCCTCGTCTAATATCGCTGCCAGGGCTGATTGCGCCGCTTCGGGTAAATCGGCTGAGCAGGTCTTCGCTTCGCTTCTTTCCAGTATGCGCCGCTCAAGCTGGCTCACAACGTCCGCTTTCAGCAGGCTCTGGAGACGCAGCTCTTGATGCCGCGCCATTGCGCGAAGCTCGATCACCGAGCATTGGTTGAGGCAGTTGGTCAGTGATATGCGTGTCGGCATGGCAGCGAATTGTTCTTACGAAAATGCGGATCGCTCGTACGAGAGCGCCAAATAGCAATAATACGGCAGCCGGGCGCCCTCAACCTCGCGGCACAACTCCGGGACGGCGATGGATCACGTTCCGTCGGCGAGGCAGTGGAAAGAAGCGCCCCTAGACGAGTAGCATAGGAAAGGCGTCAGAGCACTGCTCAGTATAGAAGCCGATCTGCAGACTGTCAATGGCGTGCGACGTGCGAGCTAAATGCGCGAATCTTCCTAGCGCTTGAAAGTGGAGACGAAAATGACGTTTGTATTGAAGAACGGGGATGCTGCTCCGCCCATTGAGCTTCGTGACCAGAACGGCGAGTTGTGGCGCCTCTCGAACTCTCGGAGCAAGATGGTTCTTCTTCACTTTGGCCGCGGAGAATACTGACACACCACCCGGGGCGAGTTCGCCCTATGGAGCACTTTCATGCATATCGTGAATGGCATGAATTGTGAGATGGTGTTTGTCGTGAATGGCGGACGTGAAGAGCATCGTACATTCTGGGAGTCGTTCAAGATCCGGCCGCGCATCCTCATCGATGAGGAGGGCGCCGTGGGTGAAGCGTATGGCGTTTATGGCGTGAACAGCCGTGAGTTGAACCGTGACGACTACAAGAACTATACGGCGCCCTCCGTCTATCTCATCGACGCCGAAGGCAAAGTCTCCTGTTTCTGGCTTCTCAGTGGTCCCCGGGGCCGGCCGACTCCGGAATGCATTCTGGGGATCCTGGCGCTCGCGAAGGATCGGGGATGGACCTACTGAGGACGGAGGGGGGGTGAGGGTGAGTGTGTGAGGGTGAGTTGTGTGAGGGTGAGAGTGTGAGAGGGTGAGTGTGGGAGAGGGTGAGTGTGTGAGAGGGTGAGTGGGTGAGAGGGTGAGTGTGTGAGAGGGTGAGTGTGTGAGAGGGGGAGTGTGTGAGAGGGTG
>DASRZA010000103.1:0-3886 GCA_035686845.1 Armatimonadota bacterium
GGGGCGGAGTTTTGTGATTCTTGAATAGGGGCCCTGATTCATCCGCGTCCCTCGTAAGTCATGGTGTTATTCCGGTTTTGTTTCGGGTAGAGTTGATAGAACCGTGGTTCGTCGGAGTGCGCCTTTCTCCCTGCTTTTGAAAGGGCGAGAAGGCAGTTTAAGAATCAGATGGCGGCGGTCCCAACGCCTCCACGGTGGAGGATATGGCATGCATACCGAGGTTATGATTACGCGGTGGGAAGGAAGTCATTCCCGATCCGCGGCGGACTCGGTTGCCGAAGAGGAACCGCTCGAGATTCGAATCAACGGCGAGAGTCTCGCCGTAACGATGCGGACGACCGGAGATGACTTTGATCTCGCCGCCGGATTCCTCTTCGCCGAAGGCATCGTTCGCGAGTCTGATGAGATTCTCTCGATGGCTTACTGCATGGATCCCGCGAATCCGGACATGCGCAATATCGTCAACGTCTATCTCCGGGCCGGCTGGGATTCGGATAAGGACCCCGCAAATTGGGAGCGGCGATTTACGTCCACCTCGAGCTGCGGCCTCTGCGGCAAAGCTCGTATCGAAGCTGTCGCGTGTCTATCGCCGCCTCTGCCGGCGTCCGGCTTCAAAGTTTCGCCGGATCTGTTGTGCAGCCTCCCGGAACTGATGCGCTCCGCGCAGCAGGCGTTCGACCGGACCGGCGGTCTTCACGCCGCCGGCCTATTTGATTCGACCGGCAGACTCCTCGTTTTGCGGGAAGACGTCGGCCGCCACAATGCGGTTGATAAGGTGGTCGGCAACGAGCTGCTGAAAGAGAGACTGCCGCTCTCAGACCGGATCCTGATGGTGAGCGGTCGCGCCAGCTTCGAGATCATGCAAAAGGCCGCCGTGTCTCGAACGCCGGTCGTCTGCGCCGTTTCGGCGCCGTCGTCGCTGGCCGTCCAGCTCGCTCGCGACCTTAATATTACGCTCGTCGGTTTCCTGCGCGAGGATCGTATGAACATCTACGCCGCGCCGGATCGCGTACGCTGCTGCGCTCCGGCGCCCGTGAGACGGCGGTTGCCGCCCGCAATATAGAGTGGTTTGGCCCGCGATGCTCCGGCGTTATCGGGGCGGTCGGTGAACTCACGCCCCAGCGAACCAGCGCCGTCGATCACTCAACGGAACTGTGCGCGTTGAAATTGGTCAGCACCGTGAGATCGTTTCCGGTAAGATTCTTGATCGCGATGTGGATGGTATCCGAGCTGCCGAGCGCCGCCGCGGGAACCGCGAGCGTTTGGCCGGCCGCTTTGATGTCCGGCGCCAGCTCCAGCGTTCGGCCGGCGCCGTCGGTAACCGTGACCGACGCCTCGATTTTCGCGGGATCGTTTATGGCCCAGGCGAGGTTCAATGTGAGGGCGTTGATCCGGCGCCCGGGCGCAGCTCTAAACGGAATATCGATGCTGCCCTGTCCATGCGCGGGCGCGACGCAGCCCCAGATTCCCCACTCCAACCCCGTGACCCGGGCGTGGAATTTGAGTCCGCCGCCGTACTGCAGATAATCGCTGTAATCGAAGCTGCCGGGCGGGAGAGAATCGAGCGGCGCGCCCACCGTCCGAACAATGTTTCTGAGCGCGCCATCCACCACCGGCTGCTCGAAAGCCCATTCGCCGGTATCAGTGTGAGCGAACCCGATGACCGAATTCAGGTCCCTTGTGATGGTCTTCCGGTCCTCAACCGGGTGCGCCGAAGAGGCATAAAGCCGGAGCGCCTCGGCCGTCTTCGCGCTCGCTCTCCACGCCTTTACGACCAGCCGGGTGCGCCACTCTGTGCCCGGATCCATCCCAGGAATCCGGGCCTCGGCTTCGTCGATCCAATGGCTGCACTGCTGAACCACGTCCGGCGTCAGCAGCGTCGGAATCTCAGCCACGGTTCCGGTTACGGCGCCAAGCGAATCCATCTTCTTCTGGAGCGTCTCGAAGTAGGCTTTGATCGCGGGCGCCGCCGGGCCGAAACCGGCTTTGTAGAAATCGTCCATCGTCTTCTGAACGTCCAGCCGCGGGTTCCAGGCCATTTTCGCTTGCAGATAAAAATTGGGCGCCTGTGTTCCCCAGTTGAGATGATTCTCTGAGTTGAGGCCGTAAAACCGCGAGTCTTTCGCAAGTATGGGAAAGTCATGCGCAATCTGAGTGAGCTGGGGGTAGGGGGTGAACCAGAGGTAATGGCCGTAGTACTGGTAGATGCTCACATGATCGGACATCGCCCCCCACTGCTTGAAATACTGCTCAAACCGGCTGTTTTCGGCGCTGAACATGGGATGCGCCGGATTGGCGTTGAACGAGCTCGCCGCCGGCCAGAAGGTGAGCTGTGGGCAGACATCCGGGCCGGGTCTATCTTTGTCCGGCGGACGGGCATAGTTATCGTACGCGTAAAAGACGACACGCGCGCCCGGGTAGGTCCCGTGAACGTCGGTCGCGACAAGATTCGCAAAATGGACCACCATCGAACTCGCCGACCCGCCGGAGTCGATTAATTGTTGGCTCGCCGGGCTCTCATCCACGGCCGGCCGGTCATTAGGCGATACCCAAACGTTCAGCCGGTCCACGCGGTAGCCGGCACGCATTTGCGAGGCGATGGCTTGATCAACATTCTGTGCGAACTGGCGCGCCGCGTCCGTGCTCGTGAAGTTGAGCTGCGAAGGATTCCGATTGCCGCCGATTTCAGAATACCAGTCGGGATGAGCTTTGAAGTATCGAGCCGGTGGCAAAAAGTAATCATACGAATGGCCCGACCCCACTTCGGCCCATGCGTCGGCCGGGTCGAAATCGGCGTTGTCGTTCAGCCGCATCCGGTAGGAGAAGAGCCGGTCGGCGGGAATGCCATGTTCCAGATCGTGAGCTTCCGGTGGCGCCCCCGCACGATACATAATGTCGTTCGGGCCGCGGTAAGTAAACGCCGGAGCGTCGAAAAACGTCGTAGTCGGAATCGTGATCGTGCTGCGATGAGGGACGTACTCTCCCCGCTCGGTGGGTAATATCCAGCGCACTCCGAGGGACTCCAGCCAGTCCCATACGGCGTAAATCGTCGCCGTCTCGCCGTTTCCCACCAGAAAGAGCTGCCGCCCATCTCCGATCACCGCGCAGGCTTCCTGGCTGGTCGAATGGCGCCGCAGGGCGTCCATGGCCCTGGCCGAATCCGCCGTTTTCCCCACAATGACCAGCGGTTTCCCGGCCGGCGCCGTGCCCTTGACAATGGGGATCGTCGCGCCGGTCATCTTTTTGAGATACGTCTGAGCCTCTTCCGCAGCGAACTGCTCAGCGCGAGAGGGCGCGTCGGGCAGCACGATGGCCCCCTCGGGCTGCCCCCGATCGATGAGGTTCGGTGAAGCGGCTTTTGCCGGACCGGTGAGAGCAATTCCAGTCAGAATCGCCGCCAACATGACGAGTGCGATCCCTATCGCAATCCCGATGCACCGGCGCGTGGGACACACTGTTTCAGGCCTCGACCTTCTGTTTCTCACGCACCAACTCGGCTATAGAAGCCACCGTCTGGAACGACTCAAGGTTGAAATCGGTATCCTCGAACGTAATGTCGTATTCCTCTTCCAACCCGGCGACCAGCTCGAAAAGATTCACCGAATCGACGCCATACGCTTCCATAATCGGCTCATCATCGCCAATGTCTTCCGGCTGGATCTTCAAAAAGAGCCGCTCCACCATCAATTCTTTGATGCGATCTTCTACGCGCTGGTCTGACATGGCTCACTCCTCTCGCAATCATCGTCGCGCGGCTCCGCCGAGCCGCCCTCGTTCTCCCACGGCGACCAATCCGGTCCCATCTCATCCAGCGACCGGTGGGGCAGTTTCAGCCATGCGGTCTCGTCTTCGGCCGGGCCGTCCTCCGCCTGGAACCGGCTCTTCC
>DASRZA010000104.1:0-13659 GCA_035686845.1 Armatimonadota bacterium
GGTCCACAAATTGAACCGATCCTGGTCCGGTACGACAGCCTGCGCTACCGGCTGATGCCCTACATCTACTCGCAGGCCTGGCAGGTGACGGCCCACGCCGGGACCATCATGCGCGCTCTTGTCATGGACTTCCCGCACGACGTGGCGGCCAGGGAAAGCCGGGATGAGTTCCTCTTCGGCCCGGCCTTCCTCGTCTGTCCCGTCACACAGCAGAGGGCGACCTCGCGTCCGGTGTATTTGCCGTCTGGAAGCTCCTGGACTGATTTCTGGACGGGCCGAACCTATCCGGGCGGCCGGACCATCACAGCGCCTGCGCCGATCCAGACGATGCCACTCTATGTCCGGGCCGGGAGCATCGTGCCAATGGGGCCGTTCCTGCAATACGCCTCGGAAAAGCCCGCGGACCCGATTGAGCTGCGGGTCTACCGGGGCGCCAACGGCACGTTCACTCTGTATGAAGATCAGGGTGATAACTATGATTACGAGAAAGGCGCTTACGCCACAATTCTGATTTCCTGGAACGACAAGCTCGGGACGCTGACCATCGGCGAACGCAGGGGAACCTTCCCGGGGATGCTCCGTAAGCGGACGTTCCGCATCGTCTGGGTGAGTTCCGGCAAGGGGGTAGGGCTGGAAAGCACCCGGTCTGCCGATCGAGTTGTTTCATACACCGGTAAGGCCGTCATCGTCCGGCCACAATGAGGAGAAAGAAAATGCAGATGGGAAGTCAGATGCGCCTGTTTTTCGCTGGACTGGCGGCGTTACTCTGCGTATGCTCTCTGAGCGCCGCACGTGGCGAGACCCCGGTGTCCCATGCCAATGGCACTATTCTGGGCCCGAATGTCTTCGTGTTCGACCCGGGTATGCCGGCGGCCGACGTTCAGAGGACGGCGATCGATATCTTCAAGAAGATGGAGGCGAACCAGTTCGGCTCCGAGCGGTATGCGCTGCTCTTCAAACCAGGGACATACAACGTCACTTTCAATGTGGGTTTCTACACACAGGTTGCCGGGCTGGGACAGAACCCCGACGACGTGGTGATCAACGGAGGAGTGAACGTCAATGCCAAATGGGACCCCAACGGCAACGCGCTCAACAACTTCTGGCGCTCGATGGAAAACTTCGCCGTGACGCCGTCATCCAACATACCGTACCAGACCGTTAAAGGCATCACTCGGATCGCCGTTTCTCAGGCCGCTCCTCTGCGCCGGCTGCATGTGAAGGGTGAACTCCAATTGTTCGACTGGGGTCCCGCGGGGAACGTCGGCTACGCGAGCGGAGGTTTCCTGGCCGACTCGGTTGTGGACGGCAAGGTGGTCCCCGGCTCGCAGCAGCAATGGCTGTCGCGCAACAGCAGGTGGGGTGGTTGGAACAACGCCGTGTGGAACATGGTGTTCGTGGGCTGTGAGAACGCGCCGGGCAATACATTCCCCAATCCGCCCTACACAGTAGTGGACCGGACGCCTGTTATCCGGGAAAAGCCATATCTCTACGTCAACCATTCCGGGGAGTACTGCGTCTTCGTCCCGGCGCTAGAAACCAACACCAGGGGAGTGAGTTGGGCCAGTGGTCCGACACCCGGCGCTTCCGTTCCGCTCTCGCAGTTCTACGTCGCCCAGCCGGCAACGGCGACCGCGGCCCGCCTGAATGCGGCGCTGGCCGCGGGGAAACACCTGCTGTTCACACCAGGCGTCTACCACCTGGACCAGCCGCTGCGCATCACCAGGGCCAACACGATCGTCTACGGTCTTGGCTTTCCCTCGCTCATTCCAACGCGCGGCCAGCCCGTCATCTCGGTAGCCGACGTGGGCGGGGTGAAGATCGCGGGTCTGATCGTCGACGCGGGCGCAGCAAAGTCCCCGGCTCTTCTGGAAGTGGGTCCTGCAGGAAGCAAGGTCGACCACGCGGCCGATCCCACCTTCCTTTACGACATCACCGTCCGGACCGGTGGCTCAGCGCCGGGCAAGAACGACGTGGGCGTCGTGATCAACAGCAACAATGTCGTGGTCGATAATATCTGGATCTGGCGCGCTGACCATGGCGCGGGAGTTGGCTGGACGAGCAACCCTACACGGAACGGCCTGGTCGTCAATGGCGACAACGTTACCATCTATGGACTGTTCAACGAACACCACGAACAGTATCAAACGCTGTGGAATGGCAACGGCGGGCGCGTTTACTTCTACCAATCCGAGATGCCGTACGACGTGCCCGACCAGGCGTCCTGGATGAGCGGAGCGACCGACGGCTACGCGTCCTACAAGGTGGCAAAAACCGTTACCAGCCACGAGGCCTGGGGAGTGGGCGTGTACTGCTACTTCCGCGATGCCGCAGTCAAGGCCAATAGCGCCATCGAAGCGCCCGCCGTGCCGGGCGTCCGGTTCCATAACCTCACTACCGTGTGGCTCGATGGCAAAAACGGCAGCGAGATCACGCACATCATCAACAACCTGGGCGGCCGGGTCTACGCCCATACCCCTGGCGCTGTGGCTGGCGACGCCATGCGACAGATCTACAAAGATTTCGGGGGCAAACCCCTCGCCGGCGCACATTGAGAGGTCCGTTCGCCTGGCTCTGCCATCATCGCTTAATCCCAGGACGAACCCATCGCGGGTGGAGTCTACCCCCTATGAGCATATCTTCTTTCCATGCCCGCTGTTCGATAGGCTGCCTACTGGGCCTGTTTGTGACAGGGTTTCCAGTCGGCCATGCAGCCTCGGCCAGATCACCAGACCCGCGGCACTTCTTCCTTAGAGGCGCGGATGTTTCGGAGCTGCCGTTCCACGAAACCCGGGGCATCCAGTATTTCGATGGGGGGAAAGCCGAGGACCTGCTGACAATCGCCCGGAAAAACCACTGGAACGTCATACGCGTGCGGTTGTGGGTCAACCCGGCTCCCCAGCCCGAAAGCCGCGTCTCGAGCCTTGGCAGTGTGACGCTACTGGGGAAGCGGGTCAGGGCGATGGGCTTGAAGTTCCTGCTGGACATCCACTACTCCGATACCTGGGCGGATCCGGCCCACCAGAAGAAACCGGCGGCATGGGACACTCTTCCGTTTCCGCAGCTTGTACACCAGGTACGCGACTACACCCGCGACGTTATTTCACACCTGCGCGAGAATGGCGCCATGCCGGACCTGGTGCAGATTGGTAACGAAACTAAAAGTGGCTTCCTCTACGGCAGCGGGCTCGATGGGGCCGGCCCGGAGCCGGGTGGAGGCTTCTGGGAAACCACGCCCGGAGGGTGGGACCGGTTCGTGCGGCTTTTCGCTGCAGGGTTGGCGGGAGTGCGCGACGGGTCCCTTCCAGCCGCCCCGCCACTGACAATCCTGCATCTCCCTGATGGGCAGGATACCGGCTTTGTGAAGTGGTACTTTGCCACGCTCCAATCCCATGAGCATGCCATGGGCGTGAACCTCGACTACAACATGATCGGGCTCAGCTATTACCCCGGCCGCCTCTGGGATCCGAAAACAGGATACCCGGCATTTCGCCTCTCCCACCTTGTCGACACGATGGATTACATCGCTCGGACGCTGCACAAGCCGTTCATGATTGTCGAAACCAACTGGCCGCACGGCGGCAGTCCTAACGGCACCACGGGGACGCCGGAGTTCTCTTTCACCCCTGAAGGCCAGGTCGAGTATTATCAGGCGCTTATCCGGGCCGTGAAGTCGGCGCCCGGAGGGCTGGGCAAGGGGGTCATCGCCTGGGAGATTGATTCGCTCAACTGGGACTCAGTATTCGACTCCAAGGGCAACTCTCTGCCTGCCGTGCAAGCCCTGGGAGAGGACGACGAGACACGCCAATGATTGCCATCGCCGGCAACCAACAGCCCCGTTCAATTCGCGCTGGGCTCCTTTCAGAGCCTTTACACTTTTTGCTCGTTAATCCGGGCAGCATCGTGATTCATTCCGGAAGCCTGCAGTATCTCAACTGCAAGGTGAAGTCGGACCCGGATCTGTCGTTCCGATCTCATCTGCACGGATCATAACGCGCGGCCCCATGTCTTCACAACTCTTTTCGCAGCTGCCCGCTCCTCTCCTCCTGGCTCACACGGAAGGGCTGATCTTCGCCTGCCATCTCTGCCGCCGTTCTGTCCCTTAACACGTATAATGGAAAAGTGCTGTACTCTACTTTCCGCTAAAGCAGAGGCCCTCACGGTCGTACGACCCCGGCACAGTCACCGCCAACGACTATACCGACTTCAAGCGCAGCGATGCTCCCTGCCGCTGCTTCCGCTGGTGGCCGCTCTTGCCCCATTGTGCTAATATTACAGCAGCAGAACTCCAGCGATGGAGCCGGGGTACGAATGGGTCAGGGCCGGGTGGTCGCCCCGTCCTATAAACTAACACACCACGGCCCGAACTGCCGTCCAGTTTGCTCCACTTTCGCGTTTGGGAGGGGCCTGTATGCGCTCAGACTATCCATCGGACAGCCAGCGAACGCTGCGGAAACGAGGAGATGGCGCTCGCCGCGAGTCAATTACGCCTTATCGCGAGGGCAGCAAGCCCCGGACGAAGTTCGTACTGTGCCTTGTCGCCGGTCTGGTGGTATTGGCCCTTTGCGGGCTCGAATCGCCCCGGCTGCACACCTTGCTTACTTACCGGTCACACCACGCGCCTCGCCACTTGCCGGCTCATCAGAGACCGTCTCCCCATCCCCGCCAGGTAACTCCGACCCAGGCCCCTGTCAGAGGCCAGGTCACAGCCCTTAGCTTCTCCCCCGACGAGAGGTTGATAGCTGCCGGGACTGAGCTTGGGACGGTGACCGTCTGGAGCGTGCTGAGCGGCCGCGTCGTGCTTTCTGCAAAGCCATACCCCGGCTTGGTCAGCGTCCTGCGGTTCTCATTGGACGGCAGGTATCTCGCCTCCGGGGTCTGGCCCGAGGAGGAGGACAACCGTCCCTCTCCGATCTTCCTTTGGGATCTCCGAAGCCGGCAATTGGCGGCCGTACTCCGAGGGCATCTCAATGGGGTGAGTGATCTCGTCTTCGGCCTGGACGGGCACACACTGATGTCTGCCGGCCGGGATGGTTCCGTGCGTGTATGGAATCTCTTCACGCGCACCGGGCGAACCGTGAGCTCTGAACACGGCATCTGCTACCAACTGGCGCTCTCGCCGGACGGCAGGCGGTTAGCGGTAGCCTGCAATGACACCTCGGCCATTGCACTTCGATTACCGTCTGGCAAGCCAGTCGCTGCGATGAAAGGGCTCTCACAGGAGGAGGTATGGACGGTCGCCTGGTCACCCGATGGCAGAACGCTGGCGACCGGGGCTCGGGACTACACTTTGCGGCTGTGGGACACCAGAACCTGGCGGACATGCCGGCGGATTCACGTGGAGGAGTGCAAGGGAGTAGAGGTTCTGGCCTTCTCGCCGGACGGTCGTACGCTCTGTACAGGGTCTGACCTATGGGATGTGCGCACAGGGCGGAGGTTAAGTCGCGTCGGAGGGCGCTCGTGGATTCTGCAGGCGCAGTTCCTTCCTGACGGTCGTGATATGCTGGCATGGGGGCGAATGGACCGCGGGGTACGCCTCTGGCAGGTCCGAAACGGGAAACTGCTCCACGAGTTCGGACCGGGCAGCATGCCGTTCGCGCTCTCAGTGGATGGCAAGATGCTGGCAACGGCGCCTGAGGACCCCGAGATCTCCTCGGACGACCATATTCGCGTGTGGGAAATGCGCACCGCGAAGCTCCTGGCCGCACTATCTTGAACCGCACGAGCGAAACCATGCTATTCACTGAACCCGGACTTACGAAAACCGAAAGAGTGGCCCTGGATACGGACGGTCACGTCCTGTTACCAGGTCGCCTCACCCCCGAAGCGCGCGCCGCGCTTATCACCGCTCTCGCTGACATTGAGTCGCAAGCCGGGCCGGATCAGGCCAGGCCGCGCCGGTACTCTGCCGAGCACAATGATTACCTCGCCAGTCTCATCGCCAATCCCGAAATGATCGCGCTCGTGCAGGCGGCTATCGGACCGGAAATCCGCTTTGACCACTGCGTCGCCCTCAACCGGGCGGGCGGGGATAACGGCGCCGATTGGCACAGCCACGACTACGCCGAGGATCGCCCCGATCTGGCCTTCGTACGCGTCTTTTTTTATATCAACGGATTCACGCCCAACGACGGCGGATTGAAAGCGGTCTCCGGCAGCCACCTTTATCGAGACCCGAAGATCCGTGCCCGCAGCGGCGACCAGGCGCGTAGTGGGGTCGATAAAGACGAGGCGTTTCGCGCCGGCTGGCTCATGGGAAAAACCCATCCTCTCACCGGCGCCCCGTTAACGATTGAGAATCTGACCGCTCCCGAAGGCAGCGTAATCCTGATGCATACGCACGCAGCCCACGCGGTCAGTCCACGCCAGGCCGGAAGTCCGATGCGCTGGTGCGTGGTGTACGCCTACCGCAATCCGGGCGCCCCGGTCTCCGTCGCCCGTTGGATCAGCAAGGAGTTCGAGCAGTCCCCGCCTCCCGGCGCTGAATGGCTAATGCCGGAGCAGTGATCCGCCGGATGGCGCTCCTGGCCGGCGGAGCTAACCCATGCAGTCTCTTCAGCCCGGCAGCCTTCCGAGATCCGCGACTCCAGCTCCTCCAGGCTGTGGCGCCCGCGCCCGCGCTTGACCGGGGCGATGACAATGACGTCGTCCCTCAACGTCATCTCCATCGAGTCGCCGAGCTGGCGAAATCCCAGTGAGTCCCTTGGGGCCATTCGGGCGGCATTTGGTCCGACGTGCTGGCCGCACCGCATCCCGACCGTGTTGTGGCGGTCTGGCTGCGTTCCGGATCCGCGGCCATGTTCCGCGCCAGGCCCGAGTTTCCACAGCCCACAATTCCCACGGGCGCTTATACTATCCCGACGATGTGCAACCCCGGGGCGAAGGAGGACGGCCCGTATAAAGGCACGCTGTCCACGTTTCAGGAATACCGTCTGAAAGATGCGCCGATCGGATTCGAGCCAGACCAGCGGACTGGCCACGAGTGCGGTGACAGCCGCTGCCTAGCCATCCCCTTTTTCGATGCATGCCTGGCGATGCGATTGCCGGACGAGGGGAGCAAAGCTCAGGCTCTCAAGCCGGTGGACATGAGCCAGGCGTGGCTGGCGGCGTCGGCGACACCACTCCGCCGCCCGCTCCCTTTCGCGTACAGGCGGCGCCCGAGGGCGACCGCGTCACGGATGTCACCTGGGACGCTGTGGCCGATTTCGAGAGCGGCGTCCGCCAGTTCATCATCCTGCGGGACGGGAAGGAATTGGCCAGGGCGCCGGAAAAGCCGGTGCAAGCCGGGTCTGCGCGGGACCAGCGGATCAATCTATGTCAAAGCAGTCCGCAATGGTACGCAGTATCTGCTCTTGAAGCGTGGGATCGGTGATTTCACCGTATCGGCGGCCCAAGCGTGATTTGTCGAGAGAGCGAACCTGATAGAAGAGGGCAAATGACTCTCGTGGCAGTCCGCCGGTTCCGAGGGGCAAGAGGACTTCGCCGAGTCGAGCAGGCCGATGACTCTTGCGGCTGGTGATAGGCGCCACCATCACGACGTCATAGCGTTCGTTCAACGGCTCAGCCGAGACGACGAGGACGGGGCGTTCGCCTGCCTGTTCTCGTCCGGTCGTCGGATCAAGGTTCGCTTGATAGATGCCCCACTGGTGACTCACCGGTCGGTCGTCTCCGCATCAGGTTCGGTCAACCAACCATCCCGGTCAGCAGACTCAAACGCCCGCATAGTTGCTCTCATGTCTTCAACAAAGCCACGATCGCTCATCGCCGCTGCGGCTTGTATACGCATCCTTGCGTGTCGTACCTCACGTGCCCGCAGCCGAATTGCGTCCTCGATAAAGGAGTTTTGATTTGGAGAAATACCGAGTTCGACAGCTTCCTGAGCGGTCGAAAAGGCATCCGGCGAAAGGCGGACAGTCACCTTATGACGGGGATTCGATCGTATTGTTCTTGCAAGAGCAGGCATACGTGACCTCTGGCTCGCATTTGGTCGGACCGCGGATTTAGCGGCACTATCTGCCGCGAATTATGATGTCACAATTATATCACGTTCTCTCGACAATAGCGCCGGCTATGACAGGTTCCCGCCGACTATTCGGTTGAATAATAAAACGTGCCACCAAACGCAGCCCGTCGGTTAGCTCGGCGGTTCTGCCGCTCAATTCAGTCGTTCGGCCGAAGTGCAGCCTTGTTCGAAGTGGCCGAAAGATCCGAAGTCGGGCGTGGATTTCATCACCTCGGAAAACCGGTGATCCTCGACGCAGAAAGGCCATTACTCGGTGCGCCAGCGCAGGTCCGAGGGGGAAAGACCCGCGGCGAAAGTCCACCGGGGACGGCATGAAGCACGCATCGTTCTCCTGCTCTCTAACTCGCGCTCCACCCTGGCGCCCTCCAGCACCTCCGGAATCTCGGCCTGGGTCGGTATCTCAGCAAGGTCGCCGGCATCGACACACTGCAACTGAATCAGGTATTTGAGAACCGAGATGGGAACTCCCACGGGAGCGGCATACGATAATCTCGGTAGTCCTCGAAACGGGCCGTACGTCGGTCAGAACAGAACAAGAACTCCTGTATCCGGGTCGTTCTCAAACTGTTCGATGATCTGCTGGCGCTGCCGGATCAAATCCTCAATCTGACGGGTAGTACAATTGCCGATTCGCAGCCAGATCACTCGCGGCGGGAAACCACGCAGGGCGCTTAGGTCGCTGAAGTCGCTATCTTTCGTGATCACGGTGAAATTATGAAGACGCGCGAAGTCCCAAACGTCCTGGTCGTTTGATTGATCCAGAGCTTGGAGGTAGACATGGGAACTATCGGGGTAGAGATCACCGAGTCGGCGCCCCAGCCGCGGCGACAGATTGTGGTCGAAGAGCAGCTTCATGCGGCGATGAGCGACTGCTTCTCCCGATCCGCCGCGTAGCTGAGGCAGGCGAGAATATCCTCCTGGGTGAGGTAGGGGAAGTCCGACAGGATCTCCTCGTGCGTCATTCCGGCCGCGAGATACGACAGGACGTCATACACGGTGATCCTCATCCCGCGAATACACGGCTTACCGCTCCGCTTGCCAGGCTCCAGAGTCAGAATCTGCTTGTAGTCCATAATCATAGTGTAGCTATGACAACGGTTGTATTGCTCCAGGGTAGCGCCGGTGAAAGACCAACCCGGCTCGGCATCATAACCGGCGTCACGCGCCAATCCGACGGCCGCCGTGCTGCTTTCCGATGGAACGCTGGAGCGGGCGCCATTCAAAGGAGCCGACGCCCTTTACGAAGTCATGCGTTGGGCGTGCCGTGAGGACTCCGATGGGCGCTTCGGTTCGGTGGCAGAGTTCCACGAGGCGTGGCGCCGCGCGCGATCGAGCGCTGGTCGTTAGCCCATTCATTCGTGACTGGACTGTGGATCGAACGTCACCGCAATCAAGGCGCCTTTCTCGGGCACATACCGTCTCATCTACCACTCTTCTCTGCCGGCGGGGTCACCCCAGGCAGTCTCTTCAGCACGGTAGCCTTCCGGGATCCGCGACACCAGCTCCTCCAGGCTGTGGCTCCCGTGCCGGCGCTTGACCGGAGCGATGACAATCAGACCATCCCTCAACGTCACCTCCACCGCGTCTCCGAGTTCGATTCGCGCTTCCTGGAGTAGTTCTTTGGTAAGGCGGAGGCAATGGCTGCTTTCCGACTTCCGGATTGTTGTTACCAACGCCACACCTCTTCAGGATATACCAAGTATATCCCGCGGTCACTGTCCCGTCAATCATGCGTTCGCCCCAACGTGCTCCGCTGAATGAGTTGACGACACGTGTCGTTATCGGCTATTATTGTTGATGACACGTGTCGTCAAGCGGAGGACAGTGGCATGAAGAGACCGACAATCGGAGACGAAGAACTCCGAGCTTTGAACTTTATCACGGAGCACGCGCCTATCTCGGTCGGTGAGGTGTTCCGGAGCTACGGCGCAGCGAATGGGCTGTCCCGGAGCACCATCCTGACGATTATGGAGCGTCTCCGGAAGAAGGGTTACCTGAACCGGCAGCGACAGGACGGCGGCGCCTACGTCTACTCTCTGAGCGTTCCCCGGGCGGAGCTGCTTCAGAAGCTGGTGAGCTACTTCGTGGAGAGGACGCTGGAAGGCTCGGTCTCTCCGTTTACCGTGTATCTATCACGCAGAGGCAGCGTGACGCCCGGTGAGCTGGAGGAGCTGAAGGCGCTGGTGCGGGAGCTGGACGCCCGGCAGAAGGAGGGGGAGCCATGAACCCATTCGTGGGCGCATTGGAACGCATTCCTCCGCTCTGGTTGGCGGCTCTCGAACGGGCCTGCTGGCAGGGCGGCCTGTACATCCTGGCGGTGTGGGGTTTATGCCTGGCCTTCCCCCGGCTGCCGGCCCGGGTACGATTCTGGCTCTGGTGGCTGGCCTGCCTGAAGCTGCTGGCGTCGCTCTGCTGGAGCCAGCCGATCCCGCTGCCATTGCTGCCCGCGCCATCTCCTCCCCCGATGGCGGCCCCGGCCAGGTCCACCGAAGCGGCGGCGAACGTGAATGCGATGAGTCCCGATCTTCCCGCCGCGCGGGTTCCCGTCGCTCGAAACCAGGCGGCCCCTGCGCCAGAGCCTTCCTCGGTAAAGGCGATCGGGCCCCGGCCGGCGGTTCCCGGGCGCCAACAGGCGCCGCCGGTGTCTCTGCCCTCGCTGGCGGCGGTCCTTATGGCCGCCTGGGCGGCCGGCGCCCTGTTCTGGTTTTTGATCCTGACCGGGCAGTGCTGGCGGATGGCTCGACTGAGGGCGTCGGCCGTGCCGGTTCAGGATGAGGCGGTACTGTCGATGGCGAAGAGTCTGGGACGCACGCTGGGACTGCGCCGGGCGCCGGTGATCCTGGAAGCGGCGGCGCTGGGACCCCTGACCACGGGGCTTCTCCGGCCGGCCATCATCCTGCCGCCCGGGCTGAGTCTTTCGGATCTCCGGATGGCGCTGGCCCACGAGTTGGCGCATCTGAAACATCGAGACCTCTGGTGGACTCCCGCGCTGGCCCTGGCGCAGTCCCTCTTCTTTTTCCATCCGCTGGCCTGGATCGCTTGCCGGGAGGCGGCTGCGGCCTCCGAGACTGCGTGTGACCGGGAGGCGCTGCGGATCACGGGCGCGCCCGTGGCGGACTACGTCAACCTCCTGATCCGGCTGCTGGCCGCGGACTCCCGTCCCGGACTGGCCGCGGCCCTGGGAGCGACTTCGAGTTATCACTATATGAAAGGAAGGCTGAAGGTGCTGAATCATTCCTCGATCCCCACGAATCGGCCGTGGAAACTGGGCCTCTCACTCCTGATCGCAGCGGCCGGGCTCGCGGTCGTGCCCTGGATGCTAGCGACCCGGCCTGACCCGGAGCTGCGCGCTATCATGGACGTTCTCTCGCAGCATCCCAAGCAGATCCGATCGGCTGCTTTCGATTACGTTATCCGGCCATTCTCTCCTCACCATCCCGACGCCTTCTGGAACTCGATCAAGGTACCGGGCGACCATGCGGTTCCCGAAATGCACGTAATTGCGCCCCCCAGCGGGCCATGGGTCACCCGGTACTCGGTGGCGTTCAGCGGCGCCAGGACCTATAGCAGCCTCGGTAGCGGTACCCACGTCGACCTCTACAACGGGAAACAGAATGCCAGCCTGATCCGGAATCCGCGCCAGCCGTGGGAAGTCCGGCTCTTCACGGCGCCACCATTTTCTTCCTTCAGGCCGCCCCGCTGGCTCCCGGGCTACCAGGCGGAGGGCGACTGGATCGTGAAGCTTCTCCGGAGGACCCATCCCCGCGTGGTTGGCCATGTCCGGGATGCCCGGTTCGGTACCCTGACCGAGGTGGAAATTCGGGAGAACAAGGACGGCATTCTCGAGGTTCACCGGTTCTGGTTTGCCGCGGCCTACGACGACGTGGCCGTGCGCACAGAGGCGGAGTTCTCCGATCCGGCGGTTCCCGGGATCAGTCTGTTGCTCACCTACGACTGCACGCGGCTGGAACGATACGGCGCCGCCTGGATCCCCATGGCCCTCGACGAGCAGACCTGGTACAGCCGGAGCGAACGCCGTACGCTGCTGTTCCGGTTGACCCAGAAGGTCACTCACGCAAGGGTGGACGATGTTCCTGATAGTCTCTTCGCGCTTCCCCCGCTGCCGAAAGGCACGATCTTGCGAGTGGTCCATGAGGGCTACAACAACAACTACATGATCGGGCGGCATGGCGAGAGGATCTTCCGCCGGCGAGTAAGCGTCGCTCGACCGCCGAGGGGCGTCCGGCTCCTGCGTGCCTACCCCGGGATCTACTGGACCATCTACCCGTCCGAGTCCGCGGCGGATCGAGCAGCGTTCCTCGACGCCGCGAAGCAGCTCCGCGAGGCATGGAGGTCCTGGGCGAAGCAGCATCGGGATCTTTTGACGCGGATGCTGTCGGCCGAACCGGACGACCGCCTGGCCTGCATGGCAGCGTACGACGCGCTCCCTGGCGCCCCTCCATTCCAGCGAGCCGAACAGACCTCGCCTTCGCACCCTGCCGGATCGGCTCTGTCCGCGACTTCTCGCCTCGGCTGGGGCTGGATGGTGGCGCCCGTATTGCCATTGGGCAACAGCACGCTGCAGCAGCGAGTGATGGCAGACCGGTGGAAGGGGCTGCGGCAGGACTACGCACAGTTCCGGGACATCCCGATCGTTCGCTTCCACGCGCCGTTCCCTCACACCATCAGGCTCTGGGCGAGCGGACGGTTGACGGAGAACGCCCCGTCACCAACCGTGCGCGACGGTATCGCCAGGGAGGTGCTGCCGCCCTTCGAGTTCCTGCCGCGATAGGAGCGCGCGGTACCGGGGGGGCAGTTTCGCTACCCCCTACCATCTCTGGTACCGGAACGGGTCGTCGCCGGCGATGAAGTCGGCGCCATAGTCGGGGTCGTAGAAGCCCGGCGCCGGCTTTCCGGCCGGTTTGAGCGTCATCTCGTCTGCCGGGGATGCAAAGCCCCCACCGCCGTACTGGTCCCAGATCCGCACGGTAAGGACGTTCCGGCCCGCGTGGACCAGGTGTACCGGCACAGTGTAGCGGCGCGGATGGGTCCACCAGTTGGGATTCGTAGCGTCCGTGGCGCCGATGCGCTTTACCGCCAACTGCCCCCCGGCGCCGGTTTCGGCCCCTCCGGAGACGAGCCAGGCGGATGTTTCGGTGCGCCAGCGCAGGTCCGAGGGGGAAAGACCCGCGGCGAAAGTCCACCGTGGACGGCATGAAGCACGCATCGTTCTCCTGCTCTCTAACTCGCGCTCCACCCTGGCGCCCTCCAGTACCTCGGGAATCTTGGCCTGGGTCGGTATCTCAGCAAGGTCGCCGGCATCGACACACGGCAACTGAATCAGGTATTTCAGAACCGAGATGGGAACTCCCACGGGAGCGGGCGCATGGGAAACCACGCAGGGCGCTTAGGTCGCTGAAGTCGCTATCTTTCGTGATCACGGTGAAATAAGAAGACGCGCGAAGTCCCAAACGTCCTGGTCGTTTGATTGATCCATATCTTGGAGGTAGACATGGGAACTATCGGGGTAGAGATCACCGAGTCGGCGCCCCAGCCGCGGCGACAGATTGTGGTCGAAGAGCAGCTTCATGCGGCGATGAGCGACTGCTTCTCCCGATCCGCCGCGTAGCTGAGGC
>DASRZA010000105.1:0-41787 GCA_035686845.1 Armatimonadota bacterium
AACCGGCGCCGCGCTCGGCGCCGCGTCCACCAGTCGGGAGCGGTAGCCATCGCGGAATTCTGTCCTGACCTCGTAACGGCCGGGACTCAGATCGGTGACGGTGAAGGCGCCATCATCATCGGTGGTCGCGCCCACCCAGCCCTGGAGAAACCGGGTCGCAAGATCGACTGCCGCGCCGCCGACGGAAACCTGAGCGTGTGCCACCGGTTTACCATCGGCCCCAACCACTCTTCCCGAGGCCGAGACCCCCGGCTGCAGCCGAATCGCCACCGGCTGCGTGGGCCACGCCGCTCCTGTGGCAGCCCCGTATCCGACGCCGGCCACACGCACCGAAACCTCAAAAGCGCCAGGACCGTTGGTTCCGAGCGCGCGGTTGGGCACGACAGCGAGATAGCCGTCATTCAGTTCCGGCGCGGTTACCCAGCTTAGTTGCGCCGCCGTTGGCTGCTCCCGGGGCGTCACGATCAGCCAGGCCTGCGCGGGAATGCCTGAGACCGGCTTCCCGTCCGGCGCCGTAATCGTTAGCTCCAGCGCCGACGGGCGCTTGAGCTGCAGGTTGAGCCCCGTCAACCCGGCGGCAGGGATGTTGAGCTCGCGTTCGAACCGGAAGAACTGCGGAACGTCGATGACCAGCAGGTACTTTCCGGGATGCGGCGCCCGGATGATAAACGAGCCGTTCTCCAGCGTACGGACTATCGAGACGGGCGCGGCCTGGAGCGGGTGCGGCCTGCCGGTGTTGGGAAGCAGATGCAGCGGAGCGTCCGGCACAGGAACTCCGGTCTTCTCCACGGTGAGCTGTCCCGACACAATCACGGGACCTGCAGCCGAGGCCGACGGGCGGGCCGCTCCCGACACGAGCTTCAATGGCCAGAGCATGAGCGGGCAGGCGGCGATGAGTCCGGATGCAGCCACCCGAAGCGAGATACCAGCCGGACGATCCCATCGAGAGCAGTTCCCGCGCCGGCTGGGCGTGACGCGGACCGTTGGAAGCTTCAATCGTTTTTCCGCCGCTTGCGTGGGACCCGGCGCCTGTTTCGGATTAGCTCGCGCTAATCGAGCGCATCGATGGAACGGTCGTTGGTTCATCGTGTTCTCCGATTCTCGTCTCATTCGGGCGGGTTCAGCGTCGCACTTGGATTCTTCCGTTTAGTTCCGGCGAATCGTCCGGTCATACTTTTCTCCAGAACCGGGTTTATGGCCTTCCTGTCATCCACAATGGTAACTGCTCACACTGAGTGAGCGCGATGGTTGCGCTTTCGGACCGCCGGCCGGCCCGAGACCACGACCCTGGGCAGCGCTCTGGGAGTTCGACGTCAAGCCCACGCCGCGTCCCGAGTGGCTCATTTCGCCCACCAACGACCGGTTCTACATGATCCAGGCGATTGAAGCCATCAATCGCGCCTGGGCGACGGGGGCGTAGGCCCGTTTACGCCGCTGTCAGAAAGACATCGGCGGGCAGCTTAAATCGATCAGCCAGTTTTCTCACCTGCCCAACCGTGAGCTTCCGCTTACCGGCCAGGAACATGGAAATGGCGCCCTCCGATCCGAATTGGGGAATCAGATCACGCTGTGTGAGTCCCTGATGTTCGATGAGAAACCGCACGACGGTGACCGGATCTGCGGCGGGAATCGGATAATGTTTCTGCTCGTAACGTTCCACGAGTAGAGTCAGCAGCTCGATTGCCTCTTTTTCGGATGGCGAAGGATTATCCAACGCCGTCAGTTGAAAAAGGGCCGCGGTGTATGCCTTAAGCTCCTCTTCATTGTGGATGATGCGAGGAGCGCCATGGGCGATCATTTCCGCTGGGTTGGCCAGGACTGTGCTCATTTTGTTCCGAACCTCTTATCCCAGTTGCGGCGGTTGTCATACTCGTTGTGCGTCAAGAACGACCTGATGTAGACGTGCCCCTGGGTTTGCTCTTCCCCCGTCGTCTTCGCGTAATGGATGACGGTGACAAGCCTGTACCTGTTCTGTCGGATGTTGAAGATCACGTAACCATCCACAGAATCGGCATCCTTGAACCAACTCCGAACTTCCGCGAAATTGTGCCATCGTGCAGCCTCAACGATGCTCGCCCATGCTTTGATCTCGTCCGCGGCTGCCGAATGTTGGTTCACAGCCTCGGTCAGATGTCGACGGGTAACGATATGCACCCCTCTAGGTTACTTCACAATCTGTGAAGTTGTCAAGACTTCAGATCGACTTCGGCTGCATCGGCGCCTCGCGGCAGATAGCTCCGCTGGTCGCCGCTATCCTCTTTGTATCAATCATCGGAAAACCGTCTCAGCGCCGGGCTGCCGCGGTCAGGCGTGGGGCGACGTTCCGGTAAGCGGTGGGCGGGCATATCGGCTATGCTGAGTGCCAGGATAAGATCGGGGATTCGGGTGTCGGATAGCGGCCGCGATTCGCCTGCGGCGGCCGCGCCATCGCGCTGCCGGCCGGCGCATCTTCGGGGATCGAGGACAATCAGATGGACATACGAGCAGCCCTCAAGAGCCAGTATCACGCCGCTCTGGCGATGCTCCCGCAAGCCATAGATCGCTCTCCGGACGAGATCTGGACCGCCGGTGACCATCCGCGGACGTTCTGGCGCATCGCCTACCATGCCCTGTTCTACACCGTTTTCTATCTACAGCCGGACGTAGACGCGTTTCGCGCCTGGGAGAAGGTTCGCCTTGGCGGCAATACTCTTTCCGGCATTCCCTGGCCTCCGCATGACGAGCCGAGGGACTCGCCGCCTTATACAAAACAGGAGATGCTGGATTACTGGCAGCTCTGCGATACGATGATCGATGAAGCAGTGGACCGGCTGGACCTCGACTCGCCCGAATGCGGGTTTCCCTGGTACCACATGCCAAAGCTGGATCACCAGATGATGAATATCCGCCACATCCAGCAGCACGTGGGCCAGCTTGCCGAGCGTCTCTGTCCGACCGATACAGACCCGGAGTGGGTGGGCTGAGGACCGGTAAACCTCTGATGCGAAGTGGCGGCCGACATTGAAACGAGGCAGAGAGATGTCCTGGAATGCAGGTAGCAAGACAGGCCGGCGCGCGTTTCTGGGCGCCGTTTCAGCCGGCCTCGCCGCAGCCGGCCTTTCCGGGTTGGCGGATGCTTCGATTCCGGCCAGCCCCGCTCCGGCCGGCGCTCAACATGGCCTCCACGAGAAGGACGGCGCGCTCTTTTTGAACGGCAAGCCATTCCGCGGCATCGGCGTGAATTTTGTGGATGCGTTTTTGGGTCACCTCGCAAATCCCGATGACCCCACCACGGAACAAGCCTTCAAAGCGCTGGGTGAGCATCGGATCCCCTTTATTCGCACCCCCGCTTCGGGCTGGGGCGGCGCAGGGATGAAGCTGTACCAGACGGATCGGGCCGAGTATTTCAACCGCATGAGCCGGACCGTTGCCCTGGCGGAGAAGCATCACGTCGGCCTCATCTGCAGCCTGTTCTTCTCCGGGTGGGTGAAGGACGTGAGCGGAGAAACCAGCCTGGACGCCTGGCTTGATCCCCAGAGCAAGACCCACCGGATAATGACCACCTACATCCGGGAGATGGCGAGCCGGTACGGCACTTCCCCGGCTATCTGGGGCTGGGAATGGGGTAATGAGCTGGTTCTCAATTGCGACCTGCCGAACGCCGCCAGCTTCGGCATCAAGCCCCAGGATCACTACACCCTGGACGTCATGCGGAAGGTTTACGTCGAGTTTGGCCGTCAGGTGAGACGCTATGACCCCTACCGGGTGATCGATACCGGCGACACCTCGGCGCGGCCATCGAGTTGGCATCAGTGGAAGGAAGGCTCCTGGACCAAAGATACCCCTGAGCAGTTCTCCGAGGTTCTCTCAGGCGACGCGCCCAATCCCATCGATATGGTCAGCATCCACGCGTATGGCGACGATTTCGATATGCGCGTACCGATGTCGGCCCATGTCGCGCGTAAACTGAACAAGCCGCTGTTCATCGGGGAATTCGGCGTCAAGGGGCCGCGGACCGACGCCAGTGAGAAGGAGTTCCGGTCGCAGTTGGCCGCCATCCAGCAAATCAAAGCGCCCCTGGCAGCGCTCTGGGAGTTCGACGTCAAGCCCACGCCGCGTCCCGAGTGGCTGGTTTCGCCCACCAACGACAGGTTCTACATGATCGAGGCGATTGAAGGCATCAATCGCGCCTGGGCGACGGGGGCGTAGGCTCGATTACGCCGCTGCCAGAAAAACATCGGCGGGCATGCTGCCATAGATTCTGGCAGTCCGCTCCGCCAGGATTTCCGATAACGGCTCCGCGACGATCTCCGCATCCTGAACCCCGCGGCGGGCCGTCAGTCGAGACCGGCGTCCCACTATGTATAGGGACTGGAACATTTGATGAGATGATAACGTATAAGTAAGTATTTGGCCACGACTGGCGCCCCGCTCCGGGGTGGCTGAAACCCTGCGGGCCTGGGCTCTTCTCGCGCCGACAACGGCGGGCAGGCCGCTTCTATTTTGCGATTCGGGCGCATCAGGATCGCCTCAGCGTCGCAATAAAACTGCGGGTCTCGGAAAGAGGTTGGATGAGATGAGAAAACAGAGTATCTCCATGATCGCGCTTATCACGGCGACCGTTGGGGCAACCGTCGCTTTGGCGGCCGCCGGACGGATCGTGTATTACCACGGCGCCGTCATGACGCGGGACTCGCGCCAGATTGAGGGTCGCACCTATGTCCCACTCGCCGATGTCGTGCGGGCGCTGGGCGGGCGGATTGCCGCGCACGCAGACGGCCTGGAGATCGTGACGGCCAGCGAGCCGGCCGCAGCTACTCAGCCGGGCGCCGTCGCAGGAGGAGCGAACGAGGTGCGGGGAACGACGGGCAATGTTGGAGATTGGTTTTTCGACGGATTATGGCGGTTCCGTGTCAGCCGTATGGAGCGCACTGACGAGTATCATTACCGATATTCGCCAACCGCCGACAGCGACAAGCCGGCCGGCGCGAACGATGAGCTGGTCGTTTTCGACTGCACCATCAAGAACGGGCATAAAGAGACCGAGGAACCGATCCTGACGTCGCACGGCCTTGGGACCCAGAGCACGGCCCTGACCGATGATCAGGGACAGTCTTACCCGCCCCTGGGTTTCGACGTCCGCGGCGGCGCACTGATCCCTGGCGCGTCGAAGAACTTCGCCGTCACCTTCTCGGTGCCGAAAGGCGCGACTTTGAAGGACCTGGTTTTCTCCCTGTACGGCTTTGCGAACACAAAGGTGTCGAACGTGCGGGTGCATCTCAATAATCCGTAAGGACGCCTGGCCGCAGGCACACCAGACGGGTATTTCAATGCCCGGTTGATGGACCCCGCAGTTGATCTCGCGTCGGTGAGCATGCCGAACGTCGCCTTGCCGGATATTTTATATGTCCGGCCGTCCAGGCACTCGGAAGGAGAACTTTCCCGTGCTCACGAACGAAGGTCTATCAGCGTCACGACCGGCCCCGCTACGTAGAGAACTGAAATAATGAGGGGTTTGCCCCGGTCCGTGCGACATAATAGTAGTCGCGACCGGGGCCTGGCGCTTTTCCCGACGGTACGTCGTAAAGCAGCCCGTCCCCGCACTGTTCAACGCTACATAGGGAGGAGACATCCATGACATGCCCCGCGTGCAATCAAGCAATGATCTCGCAGGATTTTGATGGCGTAATGGTAGATGTGTGCGCCAACTGCAAAGGCCTCTGGTTCGATTGGCAGGAGCTTGCGCGCCTCGAAAAGCCAACGTCGCAGATTACCCCCGCCCTCCAGTCCGCCCTCGATTCGCCGCGCCAACCGGACCAGAATCGGGGCGCTCTCCGCTGCCCGAAGTGCGGCATTCCGCTGCACCGTCACGAGTTTCGAATGGAGCAGGGAGTCGACATCGATGAGTGCTACCAGTGCGGTGGATTCTTCCTGGACGCGGGCGAGCTGAAGGCCATCCGCGACACGAACATGACGCCGGCCGAGCACACCGCATATTGCGAAAAGCTCATCAATAATCTGCCCGAAGTCCACCAGGTGAACATGGAAATCGCACGCCAGGAACAGCGGGCCGGCGCGCTCAGGAACTGGAGTCACATGTTGATGCGTGGACCTCGCTGGTGGCTTTAGACCGCTCTGCTGATATGAAGTCCCACTGCGCCCAGGTCTGAGGTCTTAGGTGTTGGGACCGGCGCCCCGGAATGCGGCGGCGGGTGTTCCCTACTGGTAATCCCTGCCGGCGCGACGACGCCGACCCGCATGGAGGGAAACTGTGAAGGACAGGTCCAACAAAGCATTCTGGGATGAGATCTACCGCTCGCGCGAGGCCCTCTGGTCCGGCAATCCCAATCTCCAACTGGTTGCGGAAACGTCCGATCTGGCGCCCGGCGCCGCGCTCGACGCTGGTTGCGGAGAAGGCGCCGACGCAATCTGGCTGGCCGAGCGCGGCTGGCGGGTTACCGCCGTGGACGTCTCATCCGTCGCTCTGGACCGCGCTCGTGCGGTGAGAGTCGGCGACGAGGTCGCGCAGCGCATCGAATGGCGCCAAAAGGATCTGCTTGCTTGGACGCCGCCGCCGGATACCTACGACCTGGTTTCATCGCAGTTCATACACCTGACCCCGGAACCGCGCGCATTGTTGTTCCGGCGTCTCGCCGCATCCGTCAAACGAGGTGGAACGCTCCTTATCGTCGGTCACCATCCCTCCGACCTTCAAACCACCGCCAGACGCCCGCCGGGGCCTGAGCTTCTCTACACGGCCGCCGAAGTCGCCGCTCTCGTCGAACCGGATCGATGGGATATCATCGTCGAGGATTCCCGCGGGCGCACCGTTACCGATCCCGCCGGCCAACCCATCACCGTTCACGACTCAGTCTTCCGAGCACGACGGCGGACGGAGGATGCGCGTGAGAGGGTGAGTGTGTGAGAGGGTGGCGGATTCGCGGCCAGCCAGTCGGCGGCGATTCGTTCTTGCATCGCCAGAAGGGCGCCCAGATTCTTGGAGTCAAGCCGGCGCGCGCTCCGAGATATCCTCCATCTGCTGTTTCGCCGCCCCGACGGTCAAATCCTCCGTCGCCGACATAAGACGCCTCGCGCCCCACGCCCACGCCTCGCGCCCCACGCCCATGCCTCGCGCCCCACGCCCACGCCTCACGCCCCACGCCCGCGCCTCACGCCCCACGCCCGCTCCGCAGGGAGCATTACGAAAATGGGATCGCCGGGTATAATGGCATTGTGACCGGACCGGCGCGCCCGGTTCCATAGACGGAATCGGGTGGATTTGAATACCATCGGCGCGCCAGGAGGGATCGAGCGCCGAGCGGCGCGGATCGCGCTTTCAGGTCACGGGAGGTTATGATGATACGAATGAAGAACCTAACGGTTCCCGATCTCGTCCTGCTCGTGGGCACTCGTGCTGCCCTGGGCGCAGGAATGGGATTAGTCATAGGTGATAAGCTCAACTCTGACACCCGCAGAGGCGCCGGATGGGCGCTGATCGCCGTCGGCGTCCTCACCACGATTCCGATCGCGATGGGCGCCATGTGCCATTCCAAAGCACAGGAGCAAGAGACTCCGGCGAGCCTCTAAAACAGCCGCTCCATCACTAAGTAGCCTGGTGTGTCCATACCGAGGCGGCGGTAGACAGCCTGGGCGCGGTGGTTGTCCTTTTCCACGTAGAGGCGCAGCCCTGCGGCTCCGGCCGCCCGCGCGGCACGCTCAACCGTTTCGAACAGCCGCCGAAAAACGCCGCCGCTTCGGTACTCCTCATCGACGTAGACGCTCTGGATCCACCAGAGGACACCGTTGCGCCAGTCGCTCCATTCATACGTGATCATCAACTGCCCGATCACGTCGGTCCCGGCTTCAGCCACGTAATAGACGGCGTCAATCTCATCCGACAAGGCTCGTTTTACACCCGGAATGAGCCGGTCCGCGTCCAGCGACTTCCCCTCAGTTTCCTCGGCGATGCGCCGGTTGAACTCCGTAATCACGGCAGCGTCTGCCGGCCGCGCCAGCCGAATCGACACCGGCTCATTGGGTGGGGTCATCGGAATCTCAATTCACTGGCTCCCCGCGCCGGCCTGGTTTTGATCGGACTCAATGCGGGTCTGGAGCTCCTGGCCATCGAGCAAGATACTCAGGTGATAATAGGGATCAACGGTGACGGTTTTGACGAAGCTCAGCCCCGCCGGTTCGTCGCCATCCCAGAGCAGCTTATCGTCACCGGAGGGGCCTTTTTCATGGATTTCAACGTGATGCGGCGCGGCGGTTTTGGGGCCAGGAATCGTGAACGACACGGTTCGATCTTGAGGCGTGTCAGGTTCGGCGTTTTCAAGATCCGCTTCCGAAGGCCCGGCGCTCACCAGCACCGAGAGTCGAGACGCCCGGGGTACGACCCGGCCCGCCGGCGGCCACTGCTTCACGATAGTGCCATACGCGTCCGTCGCGCTGCTCACGCTCCCATTGCTCTTGTAACGGAGTCCGGCAGCGGCGGCAATGGACTTCGCTTCTTCCATCGGCTTGCCCTGAACCAGCGGAACCCTGACGACGCGTGATCCGCGGCTCAGAAAAACCCGCACCGTTCGGGGTGGCTTGGTATGTATCCCGGGTTCGGGCATCTGCTGTAATACCGAACCAGGAGGTATCGTATCGTCGAATGCGGTTGCGCCGATCACCTTCATCCTGAGACCGAGTTCCGAGAGGGCCGAACGCGCCTGATCCACCGTCTTCCCACGCAGCGCCGGGACGCTCACCTCGGGCGTCGACGCCAGGTAATTCAGATAAAGGAACGCCCCAATTCCAGCGGCTATCGGCAGAAATGTCAGGAATAAGAGCCAGGCGATTCCCCTCAAGGCGCGTACCCAGAGCGCCGGTCGCCGTCGCGGTTCCCTCTTACGGCCATTGTTGGAGCGGCTATTGGCGGCGCCAACGGCCGGGCGCGGCCGCGCGCCGCGGTGCGCTGATTCGCGGGCGGCGGCAAGAGCGCCATGAGTGAGGGTCGGCGCGGGTTCAGGCAAAGGTTCAGGCGGACGTTCCACCCGGGTCTTCCGACCGCGCCGGGGCGGCTCGGGCGGCATCGGCGGTGGGATGGCTGGCATCGGCTGCCCGGTTCGAATCGACTCCCGGACGGCCCGCAAATCACGTAATACCTCGTCCATCGACGGATAGCGCGAAGAACCGGCCGGAAGGCAGCGGCACAGGTTCGAAAGGGCCGCGGGCACACGCGCATTGAACGCAGAGGGACCCAGCGCCACGTCGGACGCGGGAGGAGAGAGGCGGCCTGTTAACAGCGTAAAGAGCAGCGATCCGAAGAGCGGCAGATCCGCCGCCGGTGTGGGAGATACACCAGGATTGGCTTGATGCGAGGGCGCGGCTGCAGCAAGGGCCTGCTGCAGGCCAAAACCACAGACTTTCACAATGCCCTCTGCGCTCAAGAATACGTCGGACGGTTTCAGATCTCCATGCGTTACACCCGCGTGATGCGCCGCCTGTATTGCCTCGGCGATCGCCGTCGCTACATCTACCGCGTACGCTGTAGGGAACGCGCCCACCTTCCGGATCCGCTCTTCCAGATGGGCGCCGCGAAGCGGCTCCAGCACGATGGCCAGTGTCTTTCCCACCGAAAGCAGGTCTAACACCTTCTCGATGGCCGGATGCGAAAGCGCGGCGACTTTCCCGATCTCCTGGTTGAGCGCATTCATCAGCTCAGGGGCTGCAGCCCCGTTGTGAAGCAGGCGGATTCGTACGCCCCGGTTCAGCGCACGGTCGTGCGCCGCGTATTCATTGAACAGGGGCCCGGATCGGCCCGCGTCAAGCGCCTCGTAACGAGACGTGACATCTTCACCCGTCAGCCTGGAGACAGTCGCCATAATTCAAGTAGAAGACTGGGAGATCACGCGCCGGCCGGGACAGTCGTGGACTGCCGGCGCCGATTTCATAAATCAAAGAGCGCCAGCAGCGCAAATAGCGCGAGAAAGGCGAGGTAAATAGTGCGGAGACGAACCTCCACCGGGTCCATCACATGAACGGGGTTCCCGTTCAATGCAGCAAATTGGGCCAGAAAGTAGCCAGCTCCGCCCAGAATACACCAAACGGCAGCGAGCGCGTTTCGAAGGGCGCTTCCTGGTTCAAGCATAAGTCATTATAACCGTAAGGCGCCAGAAGCGCAAGAGACCAGCGCATAGAATTGCATTCGTAGAACCGCTATTCCAGGACAGCCATTACAGAGTAGCGCCGATAACAGCCATTACAGAGTAGCTTCGATGGCAAGCGCATTTGTTGGATAGGTGAATAGGCCAACGCGATCCACGTGGACCGGGATCCGCTTTCCCTGAGGCGTCACCACAAAGACCGCCCGGGCGCCGCCAATCCGAAAATGAATGCCGGGCGTATCGCACGCAAAGTCCACCCGCCCGCCGTTTCGCAGCAGCTCCCACGTGCCGCCGGTGGCGAATATGGTGATTGCCAGGCGGCCGCCGAGCGACACCACGGTGGGCGCGGCCGAAGGAACACCACCGGTAATAATCGGCGCGCCACCCTCTTTTTGGAGCATATAATCCGCGGGCGCAGAGACCACCGCGGGCTCCAAATCCTGCCCGGTGTTCTCGGCGTGAGTGACCATTTTAATGAGCCACTGACGGGACGAATCCAGTGGATGGCTGTCGAGTGAGACGGCCACGATGGCGCCATCCGGATTATGAGTCTTAACGCTCAATGCTCCGGTTCGAATCAACGCGTCTACCGGAAATTCGCCGGCCAACATCGCGCAGGAAGGGGCGGCCACCTCGAGCCGGCCCACGTCGGAGTTTCGGATTATCTGCCCGGTATCACTATGCCAGTGGTTCACGTCAACCTCGTCGTGAGCGCTGTTGGCGCCCAACTGGCCCAGCAGGTCAAGCGAAGCTCGCAGGCCCTGTTCGGCCGTCACTGTTGGCAGCACGAGCTGATGCGTGGACGGATCATAGGCGCCAAATGCAACCTGCCCGAGCGTGTCCACGCCGACCGGAGTATAACCGGCGCTCTTCAGCCCACCTAGCAGAAACCCGATGGTAGTTTCCACCGGCCGGGTCGAGCCTTTGTCGTAGATGAGACCATCAAAGCGGAAGAGTTGTGTGGCGAGCGGAGACGTGGTGAGTGGAATCTTATTGCTGCTCAATAGATTATCGACAGACGCCTCCCGATCGGGCGGAGGAACGGCGTCAAGCCGCTGGAAGAGGAGGCTGTTTTGCCGCGGCAGTGACGCCCATCCACCGCGCCCACAAAACACGGTCAAACCCCGGGCCGGCGGCGCCAGAGCGCCGTTCACAACGTTCCGAACCCGGCTCACCCAGGCCAGCCGGTGGAGCTGACTGAAAAATGGTCCCCAGTGCTGCAGATCATAGGCGCTGTAGGCTAAATCCACGTCGTACCGGGCCGGTTCAATAAGCCCACCCAGGAAAATGCGAGCGCCCGCGCCAAACAGTCCCCAGAACGTTGGGTCGCTCTGAATCGAGAAGTCAAGCAGGCGATTGGTGTCGGCGCCCGTGACGTACGTGAACGCCAGGACCATATCCACGTCCTGCAGTGACGCATAGGTGGCCATATCGGGAACCGACGTCGCCCGGAACTGGTTGGGCCAGGCGGTGTCCCACTCCCGGATGACTACCGGTTTATTGTTCCAGCGAAGGACGGCGATTTGCGGCGCTACCGCCGTAGGCTGCGAAGACCGCAGTTGGTTGTCGTTGTTGTAAAACGATGGGCCCGTCCATTCCGCGCCGGCGAATTTGGGATGGTCGGCGTAGAAATTGCCCGTGGTGCAGTCGAGTTCCTGTGCTACCGAGAGCACGTCAGGACCCACCACGCTGGTCACCGATGCCGTAATCGGGCAGCGCACGCCAATCCCATGCAGGAAGTCTCGCATGGTCCGGAAATAGTCGCGCTGTGTATCCGCCAAAAAATCCACCTGGTCCCGGACCCTGGCAGACCGAACTCCGCCCTGGTCCCACCCAGCTTCTGAGGGAGGCATGGCGGCGAGAGGTACTGTGCCGGTGGCGGGATTTTCGCTCGCGCTCAGCGGCACGCTGGCCGCGGCCCAATGCGCGGCCAACGCCTCCCTGTTTCCATAATGCGCCAGCAGCCACTGGTCCCAGAGTCGCTGAAGCTCGATGTTATAGGGCGGCGCCAGTTTGTTGATATCGGTGATGCTGGAGAATAGTCCATGTTCGTTGATCAGCTCCACCATCACGAGCGCCGGGTCATCTACCGGACGCAGGCGGGTGTAGGGGTTCATGGTGAGGAGAATCTGCCGGGCGTATTCCTGCTGCAGCTCAATCAACGTCGGATCGAAGATGGCGTAGGGTCGGGCGGCCGTGGGGAGCTTATCTGCGTTCGCTACACCATCACCGGGCATAAAATGCCGGAAGTCGAGCAGGTCCAGGTAATAATAGATCCCACGCGCCCGTAGACACGCGATCCAGAACTGCAGCGAATTCATAAAGGGTTGATTGATATGGCGGCTGTCTGTGTCGGAGCCGTCTAAAATGCCCTGGTCATCGTGCGGGCCGTGTCCATCGAGCGCTTCGAAACGGACGAGATTACATCCGGAGCGGGCCAGCGTGTTGGCGACTCTCGCGATCTCGGGGTGGGGCAGCATAATGCTGCGGCGTGAGATGGAAACGCCCCAGAAGCGAGCTCGCTGGCCATTACTCCAGTGAAAATGACCGTCCGGCCCGGCGCTCAGGTATCCAAACCGGCCGGCAGGCGGTTTCAACAGATCAGAGAAGTCGGCGAGGGAGCTTGCGGGGTAAGGTCCGGCGTTAGGATCTACCCGCGTCAACCCACCCGGCACAGCGCCATGAATCAGGCGCCGATTCCGGTTCTCTTCCACCGCCGCCAGGTGAGCTGCCTGCGCGGCGGCCTGTTCTGCCGGGGTCATGGCCGGCGCCGCGGGAGGGGCCGGCGCCGCTGCGGGGCCGGCAAATGATGGCGCCGCTAAAAGGATGAAGAGGACCGCAAGAGACGCTCGCAGCGAACGGCGACCCGGCAGACTGATTACGCTCGCAGTCGCCTTTTCTACAGGGATTTGCTGCTCCGCGATCGAGATCCCGGCAGCCGGCTCCGGGATCGTCATGTCGTGTCCCGCGCTGCGGAAGAAAGCTCCGGTAAGCTGCGAATGTCAATCCCCTTCATGCCAGCCCGCCGCGCCGCTTCCAGTCCGAGCGGGCTGTCCTCGTACACCAGGCATCGGTCCGGCGCCACCCCCAGTCCCCGCGCCGCGAAGAGGAATAGATCCGGCGCCGGTTTACCATGGACCACGTCCTCGGCCGTCGCAATCACCTGAAATAGATGCGTAATTCCGAGGGCGTCCAGAATGCGAATCACAATCGACCGGAGACCTCCGCTCGCCACCGCCATCGGGTAACGACCAGCGTATTCATGTACCAGGTCAATCACTTGTGGGATCGGCTGCGCCTGCGGCAGCAGATCCATAAATATCTTTTCCTTGTAGCCGGCAATGGCGTCGGGATCCAGGCTCATGTGGAACCGGTCGTTCAGAATTTGTACAATCGCAGTGCTCGGAACGCCACCAAGCTCATAGAAAAGGGCCTCCTCAAATTCCAGCGGGGTTGCCTGCAGCGCCTGCCGCCAGGCGCGAAAGTGCAGCGGCATCGTATCCACCAGCGTCCCGTCACAATCGAAGATAACGCCACCTAACGACGCGTCCGATTCCGCGGCGGGGCGCCCGGTCGGCGAAGCGCACCCGCGCCGTTCATTCATCCTTCATCCTTCATCCCTCACTCAGATCTCCCCGTCCATTACCTCGCTGAGCTCGCTCAGCGGGAGACCGGTGGCTTCGGCCACCTCCTTAAGGACGATCTTGCCGCCCGCGATATTAACACCAGTCTGCAGGATGGGATCGTTGGTCAGGGCTGCCGGAAGGCCCCTGGCCAGCCGCACCATGTATCGCTGCGTGGCATTGGTAAGGGCGTACGTGGAGGTGCCTGGGACAGCGCCCGGCATGTTGGTCACGCAGTAGTGAACGACTCCGTCGACCAGGTAGGTGGGATCCTGGTGAGTGGTGGGCCTGCAGGTCTCGATGCATCCGCCCTGGTCAATGGCGACGTCTACGATGACTGCGCCGGGCTTCATGGTATGCACCATCTCGGCGGTCACCAGCTTGGGCGCCCGCGCGCCCCGAATCAACACCGCCCCGATGAGAAGATCTGCTCGCTGCACCGCCTCCCGGATGTTGTAGGGGTTCGACATCAGTGTGGTCACGTTGGGCGGCATGATATCATCCAAATGCCGGAGCCGGTTGAGATCGACATCTAAAATCACCACGTTGGCGCCCAGGCCGGCCGCCATTTTGGCAGCGTTGCTTCCCACCAGCCCACCACCAATAATCACCACGTTCGCGGGGGCCACGCCCGGCACACCTGCCAGCAGGATTCCGCGGCCCAGCATCGGTCGTTCCAGGTACTTGGCCCCTTCATGAACCGCCATCCGGCCGGCCACCTCGCTCATCGGCATGAGCAGCGGAAGCGATCCGTCGGGAAGCTGAATCGTCTCATAGGCGATACAGGTGGCCCGGCAGTCCAGCATTGCCCGCGTCAGCGCGAGGTCGGCGGCAAAGTGGAAGTAGGTGAACAGAATCTGGCGGGGTCGAAGCATCGGCCATTCACACGGCTGCGGCTCTTTCACCTTAACGATCATGTCGGCGCGGGAGAAGATTTCTTCCGGACCGGAAATGATGTCGGCGCCGGCTTCGGCGTAGTCTTCATCCCGGATACCGCTCCCGACCCCGGCGCCCGCCTGCACCAGCGCCGAGTGTCCCGCTTGAACCAGCGCATGCACTCCCGCGGGCACGATGCCAACGCGGTATTCGCTCTCCTTGATCTCAGATGGCGCGCCAACAATCATGCCGTGGTCACCGAAAACACCTCAATCACCATGCCGCGATCTCCTCTCGATAATGAATCATTGAGTAGGACGCGCCTGCGCCCATGCCCGGTCACCGCAAACGAGTCAATCATCATGCCGGCTGCGACTCCATAAACGAAAGCGTCTCATCCAGTGCGCGAATACCGGTGGTGGCGCCTAAAGACATCACGGAAAGCGCGCCCACGGCATTGGCGAAACGGCCCGTCTCTCGAAGATCCCACCCGTTCACAACACCGGTTAGAAACCCCGCGGCAAAGGCGTCTCCTGCGCCGAGCGCGTCGATCGCTTTCACTGGAAAGGCGGGAAGCAGGAGCTCGAAGTCCGAGCTCCGCAAATAACAGCCATCGGCGCCCATCTTCAAGACCACCGTTCTCACACCCCGGTTCATGAGCGCTGCCGCCACCCGCTCGGGACGATGCAGCCCGGTTAACATCCGCGCCTCTTCAATGCTTGGAATGAAGTAGTCAAGATGCTCGAGGCAGGGGCCGATAAGACTCATCCAGCGCCCCTGGGAGTCCCAGGCGGTATCCATGCTAGTGATGACGCCCGCGCTGCGTGCTCTCCGGAGCAGCTCCGCCGTGGGATCACCATCGAACGCCGGCATCAGGAGCGCCCCGCCGACGTGAACCAGCCGCGCACGGCTCACCAGGTCAAAATTGACATCGGCCAGCCGGAATTCTGCGTTGGCGCCCAGATAATGGATAAAGCTGCGCTCACCATCACTGTGGACTAACACCATGGTGGCCGAGGTATTGGCCCGGTCACTGCGAGCGACTCCCGCGGCGTCCAGGCCATGACGCTCCATCGCCCCGATCAGAAAATCTCCGAATCCGTCGTGCCCCACCATTCCCACAATACCTGTGGAGACTCCAATCTTCGCCAGCGCCACCGCGGTATTCGCGGCGCAGCCCCCGGAGTGCATTTCCATCTGGGCCGCAAGCTGCAGCTTCCCGCGATCAGGCAGGCGGTCGATCGGCTTCCCCACCACGTCCGCCACCAGTATTCCCACACACACGACATCTGGCATATCTTCCTCGCGCCCCCGTCGATCCCTGGTTAGACCTCAATACTCTCACCGGGCGCAACGATGTCGCAGCCGGCGCCCGTTTCAGCGAGAACCCGGCGCTTGAACTCCTCGGCGTCGGCGCGGATAAGATCGAACGTATTGTAGTGCATCGGGACCACGCGCGCCGGGTCGAGCAGCTTCACCGCCTCGATTGCGTCGTCGATGCCCATCGTATAATTATCGCCGATCGGCAGCAGCGCCAGATCAATTTTGCGATTACGTCCAATCAATTTCATGTCGCTAAAGAGCGCGGTGTCACCTGAATGGTAGATTACGCGGTCACCCATCCCGATCAGGAAGCCGGCAGGGTTTCCCATATAAATCATCCGACCGTCTTCCACCAGGCCCGAGCCGTGCAGCGCCGGCGTCATTTTCACCGTGCCGAACGGGAAGCTGTGCGCGCCGCCGAGATGCATGGCGTGGGCCTCGACCCCCTTCTGCTGAAAATAGGTGGCAACCTCGAAGCAGCCAATCACCAGAGCGCCCGTGCGCTTCGCGATGGAGAGAGCGTCCCCCACGTGATCCGAGTGACCATGTGAAATCAGGATCGCTTCCACCTGAAGCTCTTCCGGCCGGGCCGCGGCCGCGGGATTTCCCATCAGGAACGGATCAATCACGATACTCCGCTGGCCATCCGAAAGCTGCCAGCAGGCATGCCCCAAAAAGCGTGCTTTCATCATTGCGACTCACCCATTATCTTAAAAGAACTAATCGCGCGGATCGGGCGCCGGAAATGCCATCGTGGTGAAGAGGGCCAGGTTCTCCTGCGTGCAATCCAGGCGAGAATGTTGGACGACGATATTGGAATCGCTCTCGACGGTCAGCGAGTATGGCAGATCCCTCGGAAGCAGCTGCCCGGCGTGATCCTTCACCTGGTCCAGCCGCAGGTGCAGTGATCGGCGGGCGCCCACTTCAAACGGGATGCCAAGAACCGGGTCCCGATTCTCGAAGTAGAGGTGCAACTTGCACCCGGCCGGGCGATCTCCGTCATTCAGGATACAGACCGACTCATGCGAAAAATAACCGGAGGGCCCGGGCGGCACACCGGGCGAAGAGGCGAGGTAACCATCGGGAACCACCCAGAAGCGATACCCATGTCCCTCGCCTGGCTCACGCGACTTTCCGCCAATTGATGACATCAGATCTCCCAAACTCTTACACGCTGCGCGCCGGCCCCAAAAAATAGAAGGGTCCTCGGTCGGTAGTTCTCCAGCGGCACGCTACTCCAGGCGCAGAATCTTCTTCGCCGTAGCGACCAATCGATCGGGGTCGAACGGCTTGATGACATAATGCTGCACGTGAAGAGAACGGGCCTTCTCCAGATCGGTGGCGCCGCCCTTAGCAGTGAGCATCACGACCGGGATCTTATGCAGATCGCGCCGGGTACGAATCTGTTCCAGCACCTCAAAACCATCCATACCAGGCATCATCACGTCCAGGAAGAGGAGGTCCGGTTTCTCCTCAATGACCAGTGAGACAGCGCTCAGGCCATCTGAGGCGGTGACAACTTCCCAGCCCTCCCGTTCCAGCCGGAACTGCACTAATCGCACGAGGTCTGGCTCATCGTCCACTACCATAATCTTCGGCATTACTTGCTCCCTGGCGCGATGGTGGCCGCGCGACGTGCAAAATGGTCATCTAGAGTTTAAGCAGTTTTTTCGCCGTAGTGACCAGTTTTTCGGGGTCGAACGGCTTGGTGATATAATTCTGTACATAAAGATCTCGGGCGCGCTGAATGTCCATGGCGGTGCTCTTGGCGGTCAGCATTACCACCGGAGTCCGGTGGACGCCGCGTGTGGTGCGCAGCCGCTCCACGAATGCGAATCCGTCCATCTGCGGCATCATAATGTCCAGGAAGATCAGATCCGGCTGCGACTCAACCGCGGCGTCGAGACCGGCAATCCCGTCCTGCGCCGTGACCACTTCCCAGCCCTCCTGTTCCAGGCGAAACTTCACCAGTTGAAGCAGGTCCACCTCGTCATCAATAACCAGTATCTTCGGCATGTTGATCAACCTCTGTTCTCGTGACGCAAGCGGGAATCGAAAAGGAAAAAACACTACCAATTCCGGGTTCGCTCTCGGCCCACACTTTTCCTCCGTGCAGCTCAACCAGATGTTTCGCGATCGCGAGACCGAGGCCCGTACCGCCGGCGAGTCGCGTGGATGAGTTATCAACCCGGTAGAACTTTCGGAACAGGTTCGGCATCTCCTCCGGCGCGATCCCAATCCCATAGTCGCGAACCCGCACCACAACCAGCCGCAGCTCGACGGCGTCCTCCCTCTCCACGCTCACCTCGATGGGAGTGCCTTCAGTGCCATATTTGATGGCGTTGCTCAAGTAATTCGTAACCACTTCCCCCAGCCGCCGAAAATCCCCACTCACGGTCGGCAGATCCGGTTGAATCCGCTGCCTGATCTCCATGCGGCGAGCTTCCGCCTGGGGCGCGATCATCTGCACGCACTCCGCGACCACAGCGCCGAGATCCACCGGCTCCCGCTCCAGCGCCAGCGTTCCCGACTCAATGCGTGAAACATCGAGCAGATCATCCACCAGGCTGGAGAGGCGTCTACTGTTGCGGTCCACTGTTTGCAGGAACTCCTCCTGCAGCGCCGCCACAGGCCCACAATGGCCGGCCAGGATCAACTTCACATAACCTTCTATGGAAGCGAGCGGTGTGCGGAGCTCATGCGATACCGTCGAGATGAATTCCGTCTTGAGTCGGCTCGATTCAATAAGCGCCAGCCGCTCAGCCTCCTGACGCAGCAGACTGTCTTGCAAGAGCCCCCGCTGAACAGCCACGGCGGCGGCGTTCGCGACCGTCTCCAGCAGCTCGCGCTCCTGCTGGTCGAGACGGCGGCGGCGCTTGAAGAAGAGCTGAAGAGCGCCGATCGGCTCCTCCTGCGGGATGAGAGGAACACTGCAGAGGGCACGAAATCCAAAGGTATTCGCCAACTCGTGGTAATCCGACAGCGACGTCTCGAAAAGAATATCGGGAACGAACCGAAGCTCTCGATCCTCCAGCGGATTAAATCGGGATTCTGCGGGCGAGGCATCCCTCGGAAGATCGTCGTTCTGATGCCCGTTTTGACGATCATCCTTCGGCGCCAAAGATTCCGAAAGATCATCGTTCCGGTGACCGTTCTGGCGATTGTTTTGATGATATCGATCGGCCTGGTAGATCTCGCCGAGCGCGTCGCGGAGCTGGTTGTCGGCGCTGCCAACACCCAACGCCCGGTAGGCGCGGGTAAATGGATCGCGCAGGAGAATCGCGCCGGAGGCGGCGCCAAAAAGCTGAAGGAGATGCGACACCACGGTCTCCAGCGCAGCGCCGAGATCGGAGGAGGTGGTGAGTGAAGTGACGATCCGGTTAAGCGTGGTAAGCTCGGTCACGCGGCTTCGAAGCCGGTCGTATAATTGGGCGTTCTCATACGCGACGACGACATTCTGAGCGAGTGTTTGCAGGAGCGCGATCTCTTCGGATTTCCACGCCCTCGGTTCCCGATCGTAGACAGTGATTCCACCCTGGGCGTCGCCGCGCATCAGGAGCGGAGCCGCTAACACGGCCCGGTATCCCTCGCGCCGGGCGGCTTCCGCGAAGTCCTTGAACCGTTCATCCGTGATCGCGTCGGTTAGCGCGATCGGCTCTCCCTGGAGCACCGCACGCCCAATCGCGCCTTCACCAACCTTCACCCGCAGCGTATCCGCATAACTTACGCTCAGATTGCACGACGCCGCAATCTGCAGCGAGAGGCCATCTTCCCGCAGCAAGAAGAATGCCGCCATGTCGGTGTCCAGCAGAGCAGCCGCCTGGTTAACCGCCTGCGTGCGAACATCTCGCGGTCGCAGTGACCCATTGATCCGCACCGACGCCTGTTGGAGCGCCTTGAGCCGGCGGGCATGCTCGTTGGCTTCCGCCACCGCGGCCTGCCGTTCGGACTCCAGTTTCCGGTTCTCGATTTCGAGCTGGTGCTGTGAGATGGCGCGCTGGATGCGGGGCGCCAGTGAAGTGAGATAACCCTCCGTTTTAACGATGTAGTCGAGCGCCCCCGATTTGAGCGCGTCGACCGCTAACTGCTCCGAGCCTCCGCCCGTCACCATCACCACGGGCGTGTCGAACCCCCGGGCACGAATGCTGGCGATTAACTGCGCGCCCTTCATGCCCGGCAGGTTATGGTCCAGTAAGATCATGTCGAACCGCTGCTGCTGGATCGCTTCAATCGCCGCCTCCGCCGTTTGTACGCCGGTGGTCTCGATACCGGCGCCGCGAAGCGCCCTTCGAGTTAAGAAGAGATGGTCGGCATTGTCATCCACCAGCAGCAGATGGGACATTGGCTACCGTATCCCGGTGTCGTAATTGACCGTAATATTGCTGACCTCGTTTGCATTGACCGTCACGGTGAACGGGCTCGCGTGAGGGAAGCCGTTGGTTCCAGATATCGGGACAACCTTGTAGGTTCCCGGCGGTAGATCCACCGAAAAACTGCCATCGGACCCGCTGGTTACCGAGGTAATCAGTGTGGCGCCATCGGCGCTCATGATCTGCAGCGTCGCGTTCGCCAACGGCTCTTCATTGGAGGCGCCGTTCTGGGTGACCGGCGAGATTGGACCTTTGTACACCGTACCGGCAATTCCGGAAGCGGCGCCGGCGGTGAAGATGGTAGGCGCCGGCAGTGGTGGAACAATCGCGCTGCCGGATGCTATCGTAACCGGGACCGACTCCACAACCATCCCGTTCACGTCTAAAATCTGTATGGTCTGGGAACCGGTCGGCGCACCGACCAACGTGAAGGTCCCCGTGGTCGGGCTTACGGACGAGACTACGCTCGTACCCTCTACTTTCGCCGTCAGTGTCGGGAGCGTCTGGCCCTGTGGAACGAGCACCTGTCCCTCGAGCCTCGTATTGGTGGAGGGGAGTCCGTTACCCCCCGAGCCGCACCCGTTCAAAGCCAGTCCTATCACCAGAGCCGCCACGGCGGCCGCCATCCACTGGCGCCGGCTATCCGAACGACCTCTGGACGACCGATTTGTTCGCTGCATTCTTCTATGCCCCTTTCTCAAGAGTAACACCTTTGGGATCATTTGAATCCCCTGGTGCGGGGGTCGCTCCATGCCGCTCACCCCCAATAATGGGTGAGTCCAAAACACCCTCTGGCGCGGGGTCGCTCCTATTGGCCCGGCGCCGCGTTCATCTAAGATGCTGCGCGACGCCGGAAGTTGAAAGGGGGGCTATGCGTTTTAAGCCGCTTTCTTGAATATCGGCTGCAGGGCCGCGGCTTCCTGCAATAGCTGTTCGCGCTCCTGATCGGTGATGGGGGTAAACCGGTCGGCGATATCCATCGCCAGGCGAAACAGCTCCACGTGGCCGGGGGGAATGGCCGCGGTGATCGGTAATGAGAGGGTGAAGCGGAGCGCAAGCGAGGCCAGCTCCGGATTAGAAATCGGTTCGTACCAGCATTTGGGGTACGGCCGATCCGCTCCTTCGGGCCAGGGCGCGCGGGCCATCGCCTTGAGCGCCAGCCGGCCGGCGCCTCTCTTCTGAGCCGCTTCGACCACGGTGGGGCCGAACCGCTCTTTATTATACGTCACAAAGTTCACCGGGAAGAGCACGCTGTCAAACTCAAACCGCTCCAGAGCCGCCAGGGCCGCTTCAACCGAATGCGCGCTGAAACCGAGAAACCGGACCCGGCCCTCTTTTCGGGCACGGGTAAAGGTTTCCATCGCTCCATCGGGGCCAAAGACCTTCTCCACGTCATCCATACTGGTCAGGGCGTGGAGCTGATAGAGGTCGAAATGATCGGTGCGGAGGCGTCGCAGCGAATTCTCCATCTCCTCTTGCGCGCCCGCCTGGTCGCGCCGGCCCGTTTTGCACGCCAGGAAGACCTTATCCCGGTAAGGCTCGAGCGCCGGCCCCAACTGCTCTTCCGCATTGCCGTAGGACGGCGCCACGTCGAAGTAATTCACGCCCCGGTCTACCGCCTCGGCCACGAACGCCCCGGCCTCGGCGTCCGTGACATTCATCACCACGATTCCGCCCATCCCGACGATGGACAGCCGCTCGCCTGTGCGTCCCAGTTCTCTTCGTTCCATAACTATCTCCGTTCGGTCGATTTCAGTCCGGCGCCTACGAATTCAGGCGAGTCGAGAGGACGATTTTTCCGAACCCCTCGTTTGACTCCATGTAACGGTGCGCGTTGGCGGCCTGTTCGAGCGGAAAAACCCGATCCAGAATCGGCCGCAGCGCTTTAGAGATAAATCCCGGTATCAGCATTGGCGCCGCCCGCATCACCAGGCTGGCCTTCTCTTCTATTGTCAGGCCGCGCAGTGTACTCCCCTCCACTCGCAGGCGTTTGTGAAGCAGATGCCCGAGATCCACCGCGGCCGTGCCGCCCCCCATTGTGCCGATCAACGCCATGCGGCCGTGGCGCGCCAGGCTCCGGATATTTTTATCCCAGTAGGCCGCGCCGACGAAATCCAGGATCAGGTCAACTCCCTTTCCGCCAGTTTCCGTTAGCACGCGTTCGGCGAAATCTTCCGTGCCGGTCGCAATGGTGATGTCAGCGCCCAGTTCCTGGCAGCGGTCCAGCTTGGCGGGGGTGCGAGACGTGGCGATGACAAGGGCGCCCGCCTGCCGGGCGAGCTGGATTGCAGCGGTACCGACTCCGCTGCCGGCCGCGTGGATCAGGACAGCCTGGCCGCGCTTCAGCTCCCCTACGTCGAAGAGGTTATGAAACGCCGTCAGGAATGCTTCAGGGACGGCTGCCGCTTCCTCGTCGGAGAGATCCCCGGGGATTGGGATCAGATGCGACACGTGGACCACAGCCCGTGTGGCGTAAGCGCCGCCGCCGACCAGCGCCATCGCCCGGGTTCCTGCCGGCAGCCCGGTCGCGTCGTCGGCGAGGCGGCCGGAAAGCTCCAGCCCGAGAAGGGGTGACGCGCCTGGCGGCGGCGGATAACGCCCCTCGCGCTGGAGCAGGTCGGCCCGGTTCACCCCGATGGCCGCAACCTCCAACAACGCCTCATCCGGGCCAGGTTCGGGGTCGGGAAGCTCCTGGACTTTCAATACGTCCGGCCCACCGGTTCCGTCTGCCACCACTGCTATCATCAATCGGCTCCCATCCATCGGAGCGTCCGCTGAATCTAAGATTCCGGGAGCGAACGCTCCGATCTGCATTATAGAGGGTCCGACGGACCAAAGCACAGCGGCTGCGGTTGAATCCGTTAGAGGCCCAGAGCGTTCTTGAGATGCTCGCGGCTCTCGCGCGCGCAGACCGCGGGATCGCGTCCGTTGGGCGTATCCTGCTCGGTCACGATCCATTCGGGGTTAACGGCGAGGGCGGCATCCAGAGCCGAACGAAGATTCACCCGGCCGTGCCCGAGCTCCAGGAAGCGGGTCGCCTTGCCGGGATGTCCCTCTTCCCATTCGCCATCCTTGAAGTGGAAATAAGCCGCGCGGTTGGCATAGCGCCGGATGAATGCCGCCGGATCCTCGCCGCCAACGGCTACCCAGTAAACGTCGATGCAGAGCTTAACGAGCTCGGGATCGGTGAGAGAGCAGAGCTCATGGATCGCCGTCACTTCAGTGCCGCCGGCGTCAGTGAATCGTTTGAACTCCCAGTTGTGATTGTGATAGCAGAAGGTCACACCATGGTCCCGGCAGTAGCGGCCCGCCCGGTTAAAAACCTCCGCCGACTGACGATAGGCGTCCAGGCTGTCGCCCGGCGCCACGCCCGAGCACATGAGGTAACGAGCGCCCATGCCGTTCAGAAACGCCACGTTCTCCTTAACCTTCTCTTCATTCGCGAACTCGGCGTAGCCGGCATGCGTTCCGGCGAGCACGAGGCCCGTTTTCTCAAACAGCGCCTTCGCCTCCGTTTCGGATCGCTGACGGAAGAGATTACCAGCCTCAATGCCATCGTACCCGGCGGCCTTCACGTCTTTCATGACGCCTTCAAGATCTTTCCCAGTGCGCTCGCCAAACACGATCAACTGGATTCCAACTCGGGGTGCAGCCATTAAACGATTCTCCTCAGCATTTGCAGCCTGGCCGGCCGGCTCCGGCAGAAATGTTGATTCGGCAAAGAAGCGCCGATCCCTTTCGTGAAAGGATGAAGGATGAATCAAAAGAGCGCACCGCCGAGGCGTGGAGAGCCGCAGTGGGCCGCGGATGAAAGGCGGACGAGGAGCGGAGGATTTTTCTGAGACAGTTTCCGCGTCGTTTGGGGCTATTTACGTCCGTTTTGGCCGTCATATCCGGGCAATTTCGAGCGATTCGGGTGGATCCCGTGGCGGATTTTGTGCTCACCAGAGCGGGAATGAGACGGTTTGAGACGGATTTTCGGTCGCGGGAGCCGCGACACAGGCGCGGAGGCCTGCGCCACCGGACGCGGGATTGAAGGCGCATCCCTATTGTAAGCGGGCAGAGGGCTGGTTTTGTGAGGCGCCGGAAGTTAATTGAGTAAAAATGGCCTTGCTGACGCTAACAGGCTCGCGCCTGTATTGTCGAGCCGAGACCTCTCTCCCGACCTATCCCGAAGCAGGTAGAGGGGCCTACAACTCAAGCTTTCGTGATTCATCCGTGATCCGTCATCCTTCATTCCCCCTCCTTCGTCCTCCGTCCGCGTTTCCTCTGCGGCTCTCGGCGGATCTCCGCGTCTCGGCGGTGAGATCTTTCCTCCGTCCTCTGTCCTCTGTCCTCCGTCCGCGTCAGTACTTCCTCTCGAAACGGAAACTCTCAATCAGGATCCGGACCATCCCTTCTTCTGTGGGATCGTCCTCGACCTGGAGGAGGGCGGACACGGCCTCGGCGTCGCCGCTAATCTTTACGCCATTGTCCAGCAAATAAGTGAGCGATGACGAAAGGCGATCGGCGGCGGACGCATCGGTGGAGAAGGAGCGGCCCTGAAAGCCGGATGCTTCCAGGTGTGCGAGGTATCGCTCTCGCTTTTCGGGTTCAGGGACTACCGATTCCGCGAGCCGGTTCAGATCGACCTGGGGCTCGTGCAGCGCTTGTATAACCGCTTCCCGGGCCTCAATAGCGACGACCGGCGTCGCGCCCTCCTCCTGAAGCCATCGTTCCGTTTCCGCGGGGAGCTTACGGGTGAACTCGCGCGGACCTTCGATCAGGTCGCACTCCAAAAAATCGGCGATGAAGAAGTTGGCCGTGGATCGTTCACTCCGGCCTGCGGCCTGGTTGTCGAGGATCATCAGGTCATATGGCAAAGAATGGGGCGACTCGGGAATGAAGGCGCACTTCTGCAGCCGTCGTTCGGCGTCGGGCAGAAGATCCATCACCGGTACAAGCCGGACCCGGGTCTTTTTATCCTCGCGAGATAGCTCCCGGCGGAGCCCACGCTGCAGATCCAGCTTCAGGATCGCGAGAAGCTCCTGATCCGTTTCCGTATCCAGCGCGCGGACAACGGCCAGATCGCCCGGTGAGCTGTTCTTTCCCTGCATAACGTGCGCCAGGAACCGGGCGATCTCGCGGGAGCCTTCCAGAGCGGGCGTGGCGCCCGCGAAGATGGCGAGACTCACCTGCTGAACCTTCGATCCTTCGTGGAACCGGGCCATCCGCCCCTGGCTTGCACCTATTCCCTTGACAATATAGGAGCCAAACAACTCCACCACAAACGGCGTCAATTCCAGCGGCCCATCCGTGAGCGCCACGCCCTCCGAACGATAATCCAGCGGATGCAGGAAGACCTCGATAATCCGAATTGGAGGATTCTCCATCTCATCCGGTGACTCGGGCGCAGGTTCAACGGGCGGACGTTCAAGCTCAATATCAATACTCATTCAGTGCTCCTGAAGGGCGATGGTGGGTTACAAGACGAGGAAGCAAGGGCACGGGCGCGGAGAGACGCGACATCATCCGACCCCCGTCGCATGATAGCAGGCTTACAGGGCTTTCGGGAATGCGTCTTCGTGACGAAAGCCAACTTTCCGATCCTTCCAGAGACCCGGGCTATATTGATAATATCCCTTCGGGTAGTGGTACCGTTATGAAGGAGTGTTGGCTCATGATAGCTTCCGTTCGCGCTGTCCGGGCGATCTGTCTTCCCCTCGTGCTTTTACTCGCCGCGGCAGGCATGGCGTATCTGGGAGAGCAGCGGGCGCGCCTTGCCGCCAGCGCTTCCGCGCCACCAGTCCGCTATAACATTACCGATCTGGGAACTGCAGGGGATCACTTCAGGAGTGTCCTCGCCACCGCTATCAATAACCGGGGACAGGTGACCGGCTATGTCCGCGCGCCGGGAGGTGAAATAAGGGCATTCCTGTGGAAAGATGGCGCATTCAAGGACTTAGGAGCGCCCAGCGGTGAAGACAGCTTCGGACGGGATCTAAATGATCGCGGCGACGTCGTGGGCTACGCGCGAAGTCCGGGGGTGGGCCCGCGATACGAGCACGTTGTCATTTTCCGCTATGGCAAGATTGTAGACACCGGTATTGACGGATACGGTTTTGGGATCGATGATAAATCGCAGGTCGTGGGTCAGGCCTATCCTCAGCGCCGGGCGTTCCTTTACGACGGGCGCAGGACGATCGACCTCGGTACTTTCGGCGGTCTCCACAGCGTCGCAATTCAGATCAATAACCGGGGGCAGATTGTCGGGTCAGCAGATTTGGCTTCAGGCGACGGACATGCTTTCCTCTACAGTAACGGCAAGATGAAAGACCTGGGAACCCTTGACGGAACGATCAGTGTCGCGGAGGCCATCAATAATAAGGGCTGGGTCGTCGGACTCTCAAACAGCGCGGGCGGCGGATATCGTCCATTTCTCTACCGGAACGGCGAGATGGAACCGATGGAAAACCTCGGCGATTTTAGTTGTCCGGAGGCTATTAACTCGACGGCCACAGTGGTCGGGGGCTCGTATCAGGAATTGTGTGAATATCACGCCATCGTCTGGATTGGTGGGCACGTCTACAACCTCGATGACCTGCTTCCACCGGGATCCGGCTGGGAACTCAGTGACGCCCACGGCATCAACGACCGCGGGCAGATCGTCGCGAACGGATCTCTTGAAGGCAGGCCGGGTCTCTGGAGCTGCATCCTTACACCGGAGAAAAGCAGCCGGACAGCGCCAGCCGCGGACTGGTGGCGCCAGTTATTCTCACGGGCGACAAAGGATGAAGGATGAGTCAAGCCAACGTGGTGGCCGGCTGTGAGGTGCTGAAGACATGAAACCAACGCCGGAACTGAAGCAGCTCTACGGTTACAAGCCAGCCCGCTCCACACGCCCACTCCCTCCGCCTAGCGCCTCGCGCACACTCCCAAAAAGAGAGTAGGCGGGTTGGGTGTATAATGACTGTGCTGGCGTCGTAAATGAATAAAATCCTTTGAACCGGGGACGAGTATGAGTTCTGGCATTGATCCCAAGGTGGATTTTGCATTCAAGTGGCTGTTTGGGAGACTCGCCACTGCTGCCCTCCTGATCGACCTGCTCAACGCCGTCCTCCAACTGCCTTCTGGCCGGAAGATTGTGCACATTGAGATCCTCAATCCTTTCACCGAGAAGGCTGCTTTAGATGAGAAGCTCTCCATCCTGGATATCAAGGCTCGAGACCAGATGGGCCGGTTCTTCAACGTCGAGATGCAGATGATCGGATTTGCGGAGCTGCCCCAGCGGATAATGTTCTATTGGTCCAAGCTCTATACCGAACAGCTCCCAGCCGGCCGGGACTACAGTCTGCTTCAGCCCACGATCTCAGTTTGCTTCGTGGATGGGACAATTCTTCCGGGAAAAGAGTATCACTCGCGGTTTGGGCTGATCGACCGCGCCACCGGAGCAGTCTTCACGGAGGATCTGGATATCCACCTCTTTGAGCTGGCGAAGTTCAACAAGGGAGCGGAAGAACTGGAGAGTGAGATAGACCAGTGACTGTACTTTCTGAAGCATGGGGAAACGTTAGATGAGAAGGCGCTGCCGGCGACGATAGACGACGAAGCGATCCGGCAGGCAGTGGAGGAACTGATGGTACTTTCAAAGAGAGATCTGGAACGGGAGATCTATGAAGGCCGCGAGAAGTTGCGGCGAGATGAGAACGCCCGGATGAGGCACGCTCTCCAGCAGGGTCGGAGCGAGGGTGAGGCCGCTGGCATCGAGAAGGGGATGCTGATTGGCCAGATTCTGCTACTTCAATCTTCGCTTGGGGATGAGGCGACACCGAAGGCCGCGCTGCAATCGATGAGCCTGGACGAGCTGCGTCAGCTCAGAGAACAGTTGTAAGAGCATGCCAGGCTGTCGAGTTGGGGCGGGGGGTCCGTGTGCGTCTCAATTCGGCCTCCACAAGAGCGTAAGTGCGCCAATGGCGCCCGGCCGAGGTTGCCCGCGGACGCGCGTTTGCGGTATGATCATGCGATGTTGAGCGATCCGGAGGCTGCCATTGATGAGGGGGTTCGGCTGATCAATAGCGGCGCGTTCTTTGAGGCGCATGAAGTTCTGGAGGTCGCCTGGCGCGGCGCCGCCGATCCGATGAAGCAGTTCCTCAAAGGGTTGATTCACGTCGCGGTGGCGCTTTATCAGTACGAACGGCGAAACGAGCATGGCGCCCGGGTGAAATACCGGTCGGCGATCGGCTATCTGACGCCGTATGCCCCGGCGTACGCCGGCCTCGACGTGAGCGCGCTGATTGCCGAGATGAACCATTTCTTCAAAGGCATTGAGACGGGCCAGGAATGGCGGCCGCTGGATTATCCGCGACCAAGGGTTCGGCGCGTCCATCCGGTTTCATGACCACCCCTTCCACGTGCGGTTTATGCAGGAGTAGCGGCAGTTTTCCCGCGTCCTGAAGCTTCTGCAGGTGGATCTCCTGGTATCGCTCCGCGTACTGCAGCACCGTCGAAATGAACTCGGCATGGCTCCACGTGAGCGGACTGACCGAGAGCGGCCGGCCGTCGTAGGGATTCACCTGCTCTGCCAGCACCCCGCTCCGAAGGGCGTGCCGGGCCACCCATTGAATCAGCTCCACCGGCCGGGCAAGGTCTTCCATTGACCGGGCTTTCTGGATGTGCCATTGGGCGAGCCAGAGGGTGCAGATGAACCAGGGATTGCCGGGCACGTTGGCGAGATCCTGGCTCACCTGAAAGTAATAATCATCCTCGTAGCGGCAAAGGCCGCCATCGGCCGTTTTGCACCAGAGGCGCTCTTCAATCGCCGTCATTGTGACTACCACGCCAGGATGATCGGCTGGCAGCATCCCATACATGAAGAGGCCGGCGATGGAAGCATCCAGCGTCGTATCCTTTTGCACCTGGCCCTGTTCATCCCGGTAGAGCCGGCGTACGAACCGGCCGAGATCCGGATCGTACAGGTGTTTTAGCGCAGCCTGCTTCACCTCTTCCGCCGCGGCCCGGTAATGAGCGGCCAGATCGATGTCACCAAACGCCTCGGCAAAGTTACCCGCGGCGGCGAGCCCGGCCCAGACGGCGCCGGTGGTATAACTCAGGACACCCCGACGCTCCTCCCAGAGGTCGTACGAGGGCCGGGGCAGATGGGTAGCCGGGTCGCGATAATGGACGAGGAAGTCGGCGCAGTGCTTAATGAGCGGCTTGTAAAGCGGCCCCACGGCCTCCACCTCTCGGAACCGCTCGTAAAAGCGCCAGAGCGCGTAGAGAGGCAGCGCCGTCTCATCTTCCTGAATGGGAAGCTGGCGATGTCCGTTTACGTCGACCCAGGGATGCCAGCTTGATCCACGAGATCCGTCCGGATTGTATTTGTGAAGGAGGTAACCGTCGGCGGTAGGGAGATCCCGCAGGAAATAAAAAAACTTGCGGGGAAGATCCATGTAGCCGGCACGGACCATCGCCTCGGCAACGAGCGCGCCATCCCGGGGCCACATATAACTGTAAGTATCCATGCCGAACCGGAGGATATCGGAATCGTTGGCGGCCAGAATGGCGCCGCCGCAATCGATCTGGGTGCGGAGAATCAATAAGCTGCGCCGGTAGCGCGTACAGATCTCCGGCGAAAGGTCAGCCAGGTAGACATCCTGTTTGTTCGCCCAGAGCCGCCAGTAATTGCGGGTGCGCTCGATGAGATGTTCCGGTCTGCGGTCCTTAACAAACGCGTGGAGATCGTTGACCGCGCCGAAATTGGCGCCCGCGGTAAGCCAGAAGTAAGCCGTCCCGGCGCCTCCCGCCGGGAGCGTTAGATTCAACTGTCCCACGCAGTCGACGGCGCCCTGCGAAATCGGGTTATGGCCCAGCTCGCCATCCTCTGCGTCGCGCCAGGTTCCCTCAAGGCCACCTTGCTGCTTCTTGCCCGTGGCAAAGTCCGATAACCCCTCCCTGCCCTCACAAATGGCGCCCATCAGCAGGTAAACCATATCCCGGTACATAACAAGGGTGCGTTCCCGCGGCTCAAAGTACGCCGTGTTGCCCACCTCGGTTCCGCCAATATAGCAGTCAAAATGAAAGAAGAGACGGATATCGCGGGGAGCGGGATTCAGATTCTCAATATGGATCTGCTTAACGTAGACGGGGGCATCGAAATCCACGGCGTCGGTCAAGGTGAGCAGCAGACCAAGGCCCGGATTGGAAGCGGTGACGTGGGTGACGAGTGTATTTCCTTCATAGTCGTCCGTCCGCTGCCAGGAGGGGTCGGAAAGCCAGGCGAAACAGCCGTCCACCCAGACCCCAAATCGGCAGGGATGTCCGTCCGCATGGTTTTGCGCCCCCACATTGGGGTAGTAGAGATCAGAAAGATTATAGCTTCGGTCAAAGTTGACGAGCAGCGTTCCATTGCCAAGTGGCAGGTCGCGGGGCATAGTGGACTCCGTGAGGTGTTCAAGTTTCTCTACTATTTTGCAGCAAGGGCTGCGTTCCCTTCTATTCTGCTTCATTAGGTCAAAAAGTATATACGCGGTCAGAGATAGATCCGGCCGTCATTGCCGGGCACGCGCCGAGTGATGTCCATCGATCGTAAGGCGCCTTCGCCGCAAGGCGACCCGACGGCGACGAGGGAGGATGGGATGAGCTCCCGAGGATGCGTCGGGAAGGCACACCCAAGAGCAGTTCGCGAGGAGAGTAACGTGGCTAAGATTCAGCGACCTCCGGAGCCGTTTCTATATCCTCTACCGGTCGCGCTGGTAACATGCACGGAGCCGGGCGGGGGATCGAACATCCTCACGGTATCGTGGGTCATGAACGCCTGCGCGGCGCCTCCCATGCTCACCATCTCACTGAGACCGCACCGCTATTCTACCCAGGTAATCCAGGAGACCGGCGAATTCGCAGTCAACATTCCCTCCTATAACATCGCTTATGAGGTTGACCTTTGCGGCACTCTTTCGGGACGAGACGCCGACAAACTGCGCATCTCGGGTCTTACGGAGGCGCCCGCGTCTGTCATTAAGGCGCCGCTCCTGGAGGAGTGCGTGGTGTCGATGGAGTGCATCACGCGACAGAGCATTCCGCTCGGAAGCCACACTCTCTTTCTCGCCGAGATCGCAGCCCTTCACGTGGACGAAGTGGTATACCAGGCGCGCGGATCGATGGAAGATTCATTCGCTTCAGAAGAGGATCTGGCCGCCGGCGTCGAACTTGATAAGGGAGATGATGAACTGACGCTGGAGTTGACCCGCGCCAAGCCGCTCCTGTACGCTCCACATACGCACGAATACTGGGTCTTAGGCGATATCGCGCAATGCCATCTTCAATCTTCCGGAAAGAAGCCATAGGAACTCGGACGCCGGCGGCGCCCCGCACGGAAATCCCTGTACGCCGGGGACGCCCGGAGCCCGGTCTTTGAGCGTCGTGTATGCGATTGTCAATCAGAAGGGCGGAGTGGGAAAGACAACAACCGCAGTTAACCTGGCAGCGGCGCTCGCGCAGAAGGGGCGCCGGGTGTTATTAGTCGACTCCGATCCCCAGGGGAATACGACCAGCGGGGTGGGGGTGGATAAGAATCTGCTCCAGCGGTGCCTCTACGACTGCCTCGTGCGGGGGGCGCCGGCCGGAGAGATCCGGCTGGAGTGCAGCATTCTGGGTGTGGACATCCTGCCGGCCACCATCAAGCTGGCCGACGCCGAGATCGAGATGGTGGCTCTAATGTCCCGTGAGACGCGCCTCCGGCAGGTGATCGCGTCTATTCGAGATGACTATGATTTCACTCTCATCGATTGTCCGCCTTCCATGGGCCTCCTGACCATCAACACGTTAGTGGCGTCGGACGCGGCGATCATCCCCATGCAGTGTGAGTTCTACGCTCTGGAGGGGATCAGCAGCCTCTTAAAGGTGTTTGGCATGGTGCAGCAGCAGCTAAACCCCACCCTCAAGATTGCAGGAGTGCTGCTCACGATGTTTGATCCTCGAATGAAGCTGACGGAGCAGGTGGTATGCGAGGTGAAGCAGTACTTTGGAGATCGTCTGTTCCAAACGGTGATTCCGCGCAACGTGCGGCTGAGCGAAGCGCCGAGTCATGGTCTCTCCGCGCTGGATTATGATCCTCGCTGCCGCGGCGCCGAGGCGTATACACAGCTTGCGGACGAGGTAGCCAAGCGTGCGGCTGGCGCCCGCGCAGGAGGGTCGGGTTATGGCGGAGCGTAAGGCGCTGGGCCGTGGGCTGAGCAGTCTGATCAGCGCGCCGATAGAAACGCCGGGCGATCGGGTGCTGCAGATTCCGATTGAGGAGATTCGCCCCAACCCGCGCCAACCGCGCCAGGAGTGGGATGAGGCCGCTCTGAGCGACCTGTCGGACTCCATCAAGGCCAATGGAATCCTGCAGCCGGTGATCGTGCGCGGCCGGGCCGGCAGCTATGAGCTGGTGGCCGGCGAGCGCCGACTTCGCGCGGCTCGACAGGCGGGTTTGACCGATATTCCCGCCGTCATACGAGAGATTGACGATGAGGGATCGCTGCGACTGGCGCTCATCGAGAATATCCAGCGGGAAGATATTACGGCGGTGGAATCGGCGCGCGCGTTTCAGAGCTTGGTCGACCGTTTTGGAATGTCGCAGGATGACGTGGCGCGCGCGGTGGGAAAGAGCCGGCCGGCGGTCGCCAATACGCTGCGCCTCTTACGACTACCGGACCCTATCCTGGAGAGCTTGCGCTCGCGGGAGATTACCGAGGGGCATGCCCGGGCGCTCCTGGCGGTGGAGGCGCCGGAAGAGCGTGACCGGCTCTGGAAGCTGGCCCGCGAGGGCGCCAGCGTGCGAGAGATCGAGGCCGGTGGACGAAAACAGCCGCCATCGAGCGCCGTGACCGTTCCATCGCGGAGAGAGCGTCGAGCACAGCCTCATCTGGACGATCTCGCCAGCCGGCTCCGGCGCGCGCTTGGCACAAAAGTGGAGATTCGCGGCGATGATAACGCCGGCGCTATCATCTTAGAATACTACTCTTCCGAAGACCTCGAGAATATAGCGGCGAAACTGCTGGAGACGGGGTGAAGACGGAGGACGGAGGACGGAGGACGGACTCCTCTTCCCGTTTCGAGGAGAGGCCGGGAGAGAGGTCCGGGAGGACTGAGCTCCCGTGTACCTCGCGCCCCGCGCCCCGTACCCCGCGCCCGCTCTTACGGGCGGCTCGTACCTGGCGCCTCGCGCCCCGAGCCCGCTTTTTGGGCCGGGATCTGCGGGATGGAGAGGGCCATTCGACGAAGCTGAGCGGCGCTCAGGTCACCGATGAGCACATAGTCGATATTGTTCCGCACGAGACGGGCATCCTGGACGCCAAGGTGGCTCGTAAGCCGGCAGGCGCCCCGCGCATCGATTACGTGAGGTGATTGGAAGAGCGTGATGTTATTAAGGCCGTTGGTAAACCGGATCATCGCCACGGTAGCGCCATAGCTTCCTTCACAGCGGGTGAGAAAGCTGGCTTCCATGTGATACCCTGGCGGCAGCCACCCCGGCAGCGCTATCGGGAATCCGACGTCTTGCTGCAGGCGAGTGAGGCTCATCCGCTCGGAGAGTTTCATCGGCGCCGCGGCAACCAAGGGTGTCCTCGGCGCGCTAAAGAGAGCGAGGGAAACCGGTTCGAATTTGATAGACGTAAATAGGGATCGACTCTGAAGCCGCCCGTTCGAGGCAAAGTGATCCTGACCCAGGATAATCTCTTTATTGACATCCACCCAGACATGGTCGGCCGGATTTCCGCCGACTCTGGGATCAACTTTCAATAGGACCGCGGGTCGTCCGGCAATGGTCTGGCGCGGTCCTACCAGAACATTGTAATTCTGCTGGATGAGCTCCCACCGCCGGGACAGCAGCGAACTGGGGAAGCGCACTCCGTGAACAACGGTGACCCGGTGGCTGGCAGGATCATAGCGCCAGGCGCCGCCCGGCCCCTGCACTTCAATAACGCCCGCCATGGGCGGGGTGAGATAATCCATGCGGCTGAGACCAGGCCGTGCGAAGTAGCATTTTACGCGCGCCGTGATCCAGTGGCCCTGAACCAGCGCGCCGGTTTCCATGGTTCCCTGGTAATCAGTCTGTCCCGACGCAACTTCGGCCCGGCGCAGGAGGTTGGCGCCCGAGCTCGCCGAGCTCAAATGTGAAGCGGAACAGCCTGCGGCCAGCGCGGCCCCAATTACTGCCATCGCCAGCCAACGTCTCATTGGCCTGCATTTCCTGAAGACATGCCCGACATCGCGTTATCGATTCGAACGGCGCCTCTGAACTGCTGCTGCGGTCCATAGAGCGGCATTCGGTCCGAGGCTTCCAGGATGGTTCCTATCGAGGCCCGGTCGGCGAGAGGATCGAACATAGCCGTCTGCTCAGCCTGGCTGAAGTACGACGCCGGCGCCACTTGCTGTTGGGAAGCCGGCGGTAGAACGATGATACCCGCGCTCGCGGCGCCGCTATCGTGCGGCCCCACCGCGCCAAGCCAGATGGCGGCGGCCGCGGCTACGGCGGCCAGCGGCGCCAGCCAGCCCAGGCGGCGGGCCCTCCCGCCAGAGAAGGCGAAGCGCCGGGTTAATGATTCCGGCCAGCTAAGATGCACAGGCTGATTGAGTTCATGATAGATCCGCTGCCAGAGATCGGGCGGCGGCGCCGGCCGATCGATTTTGCGCAGCAGCTCAATCACCCCGTCGGTGACGGCGAGCTCTTTGCGGCAGGGTTCGCAAACACCAATATGCCTCTCCACCTCCTGAAACAGACTCGGAGGCAGTTCTTCTTGCGAGTACTGGCCGAGAAGTGCAGCAACCCGGTCACAGGCCGTCGTCTTAGAAAATAGATTAATACCCATAACCCGTCAATCCTTTGCGCAGGCCGGCGCCCCGGCGGCGAAATCCGTCCCTTGCTGGCCGTACACTCTCACGTGCGCCGGGGTCAACCCGGACAATACCAAACGTACAAAACACCGCAGTCACGAAAACCTCAATCCTCCACATACGACCGAAGCTTCCGCTTCAGCTCATCTCGAGCACGGGAGAGACGCGACTTAACCGTCCCCACAGAACAGTCCAGGATTCTGGCGATATCATCGACACGCATCTGTTCGAGATGATGCAGCGTTATAACCTCGCGATGAGCCGGAGAAAGGGTTGCCACGGCCCGCCGCACCACCGACTGAAGTTCGCGGCTTTCCGCCGTGCGGGCCGGATCATGGGTGCTATCCGGGATCTGGAGTTCCTGCTCATCATCTTCGGAGGTGGCGTACTCGTCTAATGATTCAATGCGAAAGTGCGGCCGGCTGCGCAGGTGATTGCGAGAGAGATTAATCGCAATACGGAACAGCCATGAGGTAAACGCCTCGTCGGATCTGAGGTTTTTGAGCGAACGATAGGCGCGAATGAACGCCTCCTGCGTGATATCCGCAGCGTCGTCGTCATTGCGGACAACCTGGTAGACGGTATTATAGATGCGGCGCTCGTAGCGGCGATAGATCTCCTCGAACGCTGCAACGTCACCGTCGCGCGCTCGCGCCACCAGCGCTGTCTCCAGGCCTACACCAGGTGCATTATGCGCCAAGAAAGTTGCTCCTACCATGCTGTTAAGACACCGGGCGAATCAGCAGGTTCCCAACCAGGCGCTAAACTTTAACCAGGTATTGGTACAGGAACTGCGCCTTGAACCGGGCAAAGACCCCCTGCTCAATGGCACGCCGTATGCCCTTCATTAGATGGTGATAGAAGAATAGATTATGAAATGTCGCCAGGCGAGCCGCAAGGATCTCGTCGCAGCGGTAAAGATGCCGGATATAGCCGGCTGAATAACGCCGGCATGCGTGGCAGCCGCAATCGGGATCCATCGGTCCGCGCTCTTCGGCGAACTGTAAGCTTCTTAAATTGATCCGTCCCCTGGACGTATAGACCGAGCCGTTGCGCCCCAGCCGAGTCGGCAGCACACAGTCGAACATATCGACCCCGCGCTCAACGGCTTCGATCAGATCGATCGGCGTGCCCACGCCCATCAGATAACGAGGGCGATTGCGCGGCAGCCGCGGAAGCGTCCATTCCAACACCGAGAGCGACTCTCCGGTCGACTCTCCCACCGAAACTCCACCAATGGCGATGCCAGGCAGATCCAGTTCGGCGATCTGATCGGCGCTCTCTTCCCGCAGCCGCCGATAAAAGCCGCCCTGCACAATTCCAAATAGCGCCTGCTCTTCAGTATCGCCCCTCTGCCATTCGTCTTTACATTCCCGCGCCCAGCGGTGAGTCCGATCCATCGCCTGCTGAACGGCCTCCTCGGCGCAGGGATAGGGCGCGCACTCATCGAACGCCATGATAATATCCGCGCCCAGGGCGCGCTGGATCTGAATGACCGACCGGGGACTGAAAAAATGCTCGGATCCATCCAGATAAGAACGAAAACGCACTCCCTCCTCTTGAATCTGCCGGAGACCTGAGAGACTGAAAACCTGGAATCCCCCGCTGTCCGTCAGAACCGCGCCGTTCCAGCTCATAAACGAATGCAGGCCGCCGGCACGCTCAATCGCGTCTTGGCCCGGTCTCAGATATAGATGGTACGTGTTACCCAGTATAATCGGAAATCCGATCGCTTCAAGTTCCTCCTGTGTCATGGCCTTGACCGCAGCCTGCGTCCCAACCGGCATGAAGACCGGCGTTTCGATGATGCCGTGAGGCGTGCGCAGACGGCCGCGGCGGGGGCCAACCTGCGCATCACGGCCGGTGTCAAGATCGAATTCAAACACTACGGCGGAAATCCTTTCTCATCTTAACGCCGGAACCGCGGCGCGGGGCCCCGGGATCGAGGCCCCCAATCGATAGTATGACCGGGCTTCCCTCTGCGCTGGCGGAAGGAGTTGGAATGCCGGATCTCGTATTAAACTAAAGTGAGCCAGCCTCCTCCCTCCCAGTCATCACCGGTTCAAAATGCCACGGACCCGTCACGCGTCTCACTGCGGGCGGTTCTGATCGGTCTCGTTTGTATCGTCCTCGGCTGCTGGTGGGGGGTCTATGGAGAGGTGGTCTCGCAGACCGATCTCACCTCGCTTGCGATGATGATGCCTCCCATCGTCACGCTGATGCTGCTGGTCATGGGAAACCGGCTCGCAAGGCGGTTCTGGCCCCGCGCTGAGCTCTCCCGCAGCGAGCTGATCACCATTTACATTATGATGACAGTCTCCGTGGTCATCAGCGGCATGGGGATGGTCCAGTTTCTGCTCACCACACTGGGTGGAGTCTACCACGGCGCCACCTCCAGCAACCACTTCCAGGACTTCCCCACTCATATCCCCCGGTGGCTGCTCCCCCAGCCCGACAAGGTATTTGACGGCTTCTACAAAGGTAACTCTAACGTTCCGTGGAAAGCGTGGCTGATACCCTGCGCCGCCTGGGGGCTATTTATCTTCGTGCTGCTCTGGTGCATGGTTTGCATCAATTCTCTGCTGCGCAAGCAGTGGGCCGACCGGGAGCGGCTCACCTTTCCACTGGTCTACCTTCCGTTAGAGATGGCGGACCCGGAGGGAGCGTTTTTCCGGAACCGGCTGATGTGGGCGGGGTTTATGATTCCGGTGATTCTGGAATCGATGAACAGCCTTCATTTTCTGTACCCGTCCGTGCCCTATCTTCAGATCCGGGCGTACGATCTTCACCAGTACTTCGTCGGATCACCCTGGGATGCGGTGGGCTACTTCCCGATTACGTTCTATCCGCTCACGATCGGCCTCGGATTTCTCTTATCGCTCGACGTCTCTTTTTCCGCGTGGTTCTTCTATCTCTTCACCAAATTCGAGAGTGTCGCTTCCGCGGCCATGGGGTTCCGCGATCCGGGCGCGGGATCGGCGCTGGCCCGGATCCCGTATCTCCCTGAGCAGGGTGTTGGCGCGTTTATCGGGATCGTGATCGTGGCGCTCTGGATCAGCCGTTCCCATTGGAAACTGATAGCCGGAGACGTTGGCCGGCTCTTCACCCGGCTGAGAGTGAAGGAAGTCGACGACTCGGGCGAGCCGATGAGCTACCGGGGCGCGGCGATAGGGCTGATGATCGGCGCGGCCTTACTGACCGGGTTCTGCGTTGTGGCCGGGATGTCGCCGTTTATCGGCTTCGCCTACATTCTCGTGTACCTTATCTTCGCGACCGCTATTACCCGGATGCGCGCCGAAGCAGGCCCGCCCTGGAATATGGGTCCCGACGTTAACGCTCGGGACGTGGTGGTTCACTCTCTCGGTTCTCAGTGGGTAGGAGTTCGCAATCTTTCGGTGCTGGCCTACTTCTCATGGTTCAGTATCGAGATGCGCTGCGTGGCGATGCCGGGCCAGCTTGAGTCGTTCAAAATGGCTGAATCCGCCCGGATCCGGCAGCGGGCCATCTTGCCGATCATGCTGCTTGCCATCGCCTTTGGCATCGTCGCGTCGTTCTGGGCCTGCCTGTTGGTGTGGTACCATTTTGGGGCCGGAACCGCGAAGGTGGAACCGTGGCGAACGAACATGGGCGTAGCGCCCTTCTCCGCGGCCCAATCCTCCATCGATAATCCGAAGGGACCGGATGTCTTTGGCATGGGCGCCATTCTCATCGGCGTCTTGATCACGGCGTTATTATCGATGATGCGAATGCGGTTTATCTGGTGGCCCTTCAACCCGATCGGTTACGCAATGGCGAACAACGGCACTATGTACTGGCTCTGGGCGCCGTTCCTCATCGCCTGGATCTGCAAGGTCTGCATTATAAGGTATGGCGGCATGGGGGCGTACCGCCGGGCGCTTCCGTTCTTCTTAGGATTGGCCCTGGGCGACTATATTATCGCGAGCGCGTGGGCCATCGCCGGATCGGTGTTAGGGATGCAGATGTACCGCTGTTTTCCGGTTTGACCGCGGTGGCGATCCGCTGCTATAATACTCCTGCCGTGGGGGCCCGTAGCTCAGCTGGTTAGAGCGCATCCCTGATAAGGATGAGGCCACTGGTTCGAGTCCAGTCGGGCCCATTGTTTTGAGCCGATCTTGCGGCGATTGGATATTAGACGGTGATAACCGGATGCTCTCTGAAGGCGCCGGCGGCCCGGGAAGTATAGCAATGACTATCACCCTTGAGCTGAGCCCGGAGCAGGAGCAACGGCTGCGGGAGACGGCGTTTCGACGGGGATTGACGGCTGAGCAGCTCGCCGCCGCTCTGGTGGACAGCGGGCTGGCTGCGGCCGCAGAACCACCGGCGCCTAACGGCGCCTGGCCCGACGGGCAGGAGCCGCTGGCGATCCGCCTTGCCCGCATGCAGCCAGAGGAGCGAGCATCTATCCTCACCGCCGCGGCTGAGAGGGCTGCGCCGCTTTACGAAGCGGACCTGGCCCGGCCCTGGGATGAGCGAGAACTGACAGCCTTCAGCGAGTTCGATGAGCCCGTCCATGAGCATTGAGCCGGCGCGCGGCGAAGTATGGCTGGTGGAAATGGAACCCACCCGCGGCGCGGAGATGCGCAAGACCCGGCCGGCCGTGGTCATCAGCGAGGACCACATCGGGCGCCTTCCGCTCCGAATTGTGGTTCCCTTCACCGGCTGGAGCGAGGAGTACGAGTTGCTGCCCTGGCTGGTCCGGATGGATCCGGATGAGGGGAACGGCCTGAGCAAGGTATCGGCGGCCGACGTGTTCCAGATGCGCTCGGTATCGATTGAACGGATGACGAAGCGACTGGGCAAGCTCTCCAGCGGCGCCCCGGAGAACATCGCCGCGGCCGTTGCTGTTTGCGTCGGCTATCATCCGGCCTGACCGGGCTCGCGTCCGGTTATTACCACCGCCCATTTGAGCCGGTACGCCGGCGATCGGATCTCAGGCAGTGACAGCCGGGCGCCCTTTACTGACTGCGCCGGTGGCCCGGGGGAATGCAGCAGCTGCCGGGTAAATCGCCGAAGGGATTCGGCTCCTACAGACGGCCCGGTTGTCGTCCCGCGTCAATCGCCGAAGGGATTCGGCTCCTACAATTGGCGGGGCCGCGTCAATCGCCGAGGGCTTTCAATAATGCGTCCCGGACGTCCATGTAATATACAATCGTGACTCTGGCGGCCATTTCATCGGAGAGATCGTTCAATTGACGCCGCGCCGAGACCGGAAACAGCGCTGTCTGCGCGCCTTTTTCAACGGCCAACTCGGCGATGCTCGCGGCATTGTGAATCGGCTCGAAGGAGCCGCCCACGCTGAGGCCTCCCACCACCACCAGGCCGCCTTTCAAACTCTTCGCCAGAATCGCGCTCGTAAGGGCCATGAGGATCGGCATACCGAGCAGGCCGCCGCTTTTTGAAGCGTCCATGGCCCTCGCCTGAACGTGAAGCTCATGCTGCCGGGCATCGCGGTCGCCCACCAGTTCTCTGTTCTGAGCCAGCAAGTTCTGGAACGCCGTTTGAACCGATTCCCGCAGCGGGCCGGGCGCGCCCACGTTCGTAATATGGACACCCGAACCGGGCGCCTCGGTCACCTCGATCCGAAAAAGCCCCGGCGACTCATCCTGCCCACCCGGGCTGACGCCCCAGACGTGACCGGGCGGCAGCGGATCACCGCCGATCGCGGCTTCACCCTGAAGCTCCTGCGTTGAGACAAACGTCTCGATTCCGTCGGCGCCCAATCGATAGGAGAATTGTGTATTGCGGAACTCGGCGCTCCCGATTCGTTTCTGCTGCTCTTTCACCCGCCGGCGGCACTCCAGCGCCAGGCGCGCCGCCCATTCCAGATCTTCGTCCGCGGGAGTCATCTCGGGATCGGGGCAGAGAAGTTTCAGAAGGCCGTTCATGGTGCGGTTCACGGCGGTGGTATCCCGGCCGCTGAGAGCGCCCCCATAATCGATCCGATCCCGGATGGCGCCCAATCTTGTCTCAGATCGGAGCCGGGTCCAGCACTCCGAAAGAAAGTCGCTGACAAGCCCAAAATGATCGGTGAAGAGAGAACGGTCCATCTTGGGGATGTCCCAGCCCGGAATATAGGCGTGGATCCGGTCCATGAGAGCGGTGTCGTTTCGCATTTCCGGCGGCATCGGCCCAAAGAGATGGCTGACACGCTGCTGATGCTGCACGTCCACTTCGAAATTGCCGACCATGACAATGCCGCCATCGGCGCGGATACTCTCCCGGCCGCGGCTGAATTCTCCACTCTCCATGTAACCCTTCATGATGTTGACGCCGTCCTTCTGGTCGAAGGAGACGCCGGAGACCTCGTCAAAGCAGACCACGTCATACTGGCAGACCAATCCCCGCTGACCGCTGGCGTTGTTCACGAACATTTTGGCGACCGTCGCCTTGCCGCCGCTGACCAGATGTGAATAGGGACTGATCTGCTGGTACAAATGGCTCTTGCCGGTTCCGCGGGGCCCCAGCTCCACCATGTTATAGTTGCGCTCCACAAACGGAACCATCCGGAGCAGAAGCAGATCCTGCGCCCGCGCCGGGAGCGCGTCCGCCTCCAACCCCACGCTGCGGAGGAGGAATCGCTTCCATTCCGCG
>DASRZA010000106.1:0-5127 GCA_035686845.1 Armatimonadota bacterium
CCGATGGGGTAATGTTGACGAGATCGGCGCCGCCGTGCTCTATCTCAGCTCGGACCTCGCCGGCTTCACAACCGGCGCTGCTTTATTCGTGGATGGAGGGTGGACGGCGCAATAGGGGACGAAGTACGGAGGACGAAGGACGAAGGACGGAGGACGAAGGACGAAGGACGAAGGACGAAGGACGGAGGACGAAGGACGGAGGAAAAGCCCACCGCAGAGGCGCAAAGATCCGCAGAGCCAACGCGGATGGAGACAGATCCGTTCCGGCTATCGGCAGCCCGCTTTAGCGGGGTTCGTTCCGCTGTAGCTCCCGGGTTCAGCCGGGGGGCGGGTCGGAGGACGAAGAACGCGGGCCTATAAAACAAGCGCCCGAGTATAGGCGCCTCTCCCCTCGCAGAGGAGAGGCCGGGAGAGAGGTTGAAATGCCCGAGTATAGGCCCCTCTCCTTTCGCAGGGGAGAGGCCGGGAGAGAGGTTTGCCGCATGAGGACGAGGCGCGGGCGAAGGACGGAGGACGCGAGAGAAAGGATGAAGGTTGAAAGATGAAGGATGAATCACAAGCACTGGTATTAAAGGCGCCCGGTGTTTTCCCCGCGCCTCGCGCCCCGCGCCCGGCCCCTCGCGCCCCGCGCCCGGTTGCCCCGTCATCTCTCCCTCTCACCCTCTCACCCTCTCACACACTCACACACTCAACACCCTCCGTCCTCCGTCCTTCGTCCTCCGTCCGCGCTGCGCTGGCGCTCCTGCTGCTCGCCAGTCCGGTTTTCGCAGCGCCTGCGCCAGCCCCGCCGGTCTCCGGAAGCGCGGTTGACCCGGCTGCGGCGACTCCGCTGCCGCTCAAGGACGTGGTGCTCTTCACGAGCGGCGTGGGATACTTTCAGCGATCGGGGAACATTAATGGGAGCGCGGCGATTCCCCTCACGTTCCGAACGTCGAGTGTCGACGACATCCTGAAATCACTGATCCTTATCGATCCGGCGGGAAAGGTCGAGCCGGCTACTTACACGTCGCAGGAACCGGTCTCCAGAGTCCTGCAGTCGTTTGGGATCGACATCAGTCAGAACCTGAGCATGGTCGATCTGCTGGAGCAGCTCCGCGGGGCGCCGGTTGAGTTGACTACGAAGCCGCCGAACCCGGAGACCATCACGGGCCAGGTGCTGAGCGTCGAGACTCGCACGGTCCCGATTCCACGCCAGGGGGAGAGCGTCGAAACTCAAACCGGTCCAATTCCCGAACCGGACGGCGGTATCGCTCGCGAGGTCAGATCCCAGGTTAACCTGCTCACCGACACCGGAATCCGGTCTATTCTACTCAGCCAGGTTGATTCGCTGAAGATCCTCGACCCGAAGCTCGCGGACCAGCTCAAGAGCGCTCTCGCGGTCCTCGCCGCCAATCATGACACGCAGCAGAAGACGGTCACGCTGCACTTCGGCGCCGGGCCGGAACGGCGGGTTGAGGTCGGTTATGTCACCGAAGCGCCCATCTGGAAAACATCATATCGTCTTTCGATCGGCGGCACGGAAAAGCCGTTTCTCCAGGGCTGGGCGATGGTCGACAATCCCTCCGACCAGGATTGGAACCAGGTCAATCTAACGCTCGTCTCCGGCCAGCCGATCAGCTTTATACAGGACTTATACACGCCGCTCTATATCCCCCGCCCGGTCGTACCGCCGGAGACGCAGGCCAATCCCTATCCACAGCTCAGCGAAGAGAAGGTTACGCAGAACGCTAAAGAATCGATTGCCCGGGCCGGGTCCGAAGGGGGTTACCCTGGAATGGCGGGTGGTTATCCGGGCGGGGGCGGCCTGGGGGGAGCCGCAGAAGCAATGAGATCGGCTCGTGCCAGCCGCTCGCCCGAGACACCATCAGCAGCGCCACCCGCAATGACCCCTCCCACACCTAACGTCTTCGTGCTTCAGAAATCTGGTGTCAGTTCAGCGGCGACCGCTCGGAAGGCCGGGGAGCTGTTTCAGTATCAGATTCGAACCCCGGTGACGATTCCGCGCCAGCAGTCCGCGATGATTCCGATTGTGACGGACGCCGTGAAGGCCCAAAAGCTGGACGTTTACAACCCCGATGTGGATTCAGAAAACCCCGAAAACGCCGTTGACCTGACGAATACCACAGATCTCCACCTCAAGGCCGGCCCGGTGACGATCTTTGACGGTGGCAGCTACGCGGGCGATGCGCGGATGCCGGACGTGGAGCCAGGTGGCACGCAGCTTCTGACCTATGCCGTGGACCTCGGTATCACCGGTGTACGGGAAAACCAGGGGCCGGTCAGTCACATGACCACCATCTCAATCCAGCACGGACTCCTCAAGGTCACCAGTAAAAGCGAGATTACCACAAAATACACGCTCAAAAGTAAGCTGGCCGCCGACCGTGTGGTTTATATCGAGCAGCCCATTAAGGATGGATGGGATCTGGTTACGCCAGCGAAACCGGATCAGAAGACCCGGTCCCTCTATCGGTTCCGGGTCCCCGTTCCGGCGGAAAGCAGCACTCCCTTCACGGTTACCGAAGACCGGTTGAACAGCCAGACGATCGGCCTCATCGACGCTGACGTCAATCTCCTGCTGCAGTACCGCAGCAGCAAAGCCGCCAGCCCGGCCGTTCAGGCGGCGCTCGCCGATCTGGCCCAGCGTAAGCAGCATATTGCCGCATTGAGCGACCAGCTTGCGGGCCAGAAAGGGCGCATCGACACCATCTCCACCGGACAGGCGCGTATCCGGCAGAACATGGCGCAGCTCGACAAGAACTCTGACCTTTACAAACGATACGTGACCGAACTGAACGACCAGGAAACCCAGATTCAGGCTATCCAGGCTGAAATCGACCGACTGCAGAAAACCCTGGCGGCGGCGCAAGCTGACTACAGCGCCGCGGTCGATAAGTTGGACGTAGGGTGAATCCATGAGAGTTTCGGTGATAACGTCGAGCGATCGGTGCGCCCGTGGAGAGGCGGAGGATCAGAGTGGGCCGGCTATCATCGCTTTCTGCGAACAGCACGGATGGGATGTTGTGTACGCAGCGGTTGTTGCGGACGATCTGGCCGCCATCTCCGACGCGCTCCGCAAGAGCGCTGATGATCATGCGGCGGACGTGGCGCTCACGACCGGCGGCACCGGACTCGGGCCTCGGGACGTAACGCCGGAGGCAACGCTGCAGGTCATCGACCGGGCCGCGCCGGGTATCGCCGAGGCCCTCCGGTTGGAAAGCCTTAAGATTACGCCGTTCGCCATGCTCTCGAGAGGTGTCGCGGGAATGCGCGCCCGGACCTTGATTATCAACCTCCCAGGCAGTCCGAAAGCGGTGCTCGAGTGCATGGAAATCCTGCGTCCAATCATCCCCCACGCCATTGACATGATGGCCGGAGGAGGCCACAATCAAAGGATGAAGGATGAATCAAAACCGCGCCCGCGCCTCTCACCCACACACCCACACACCCACACACTCCGTCCAAAAATAGGAGGTTATAATGGCTAGCAAACTTGCGCCAAAGACGGCGGCGGCCGATCCCCTACCGCTCAAAGTTGTTGTTCTGTTCACGAGTGGGGTGGGATACTTTCAACACAGTGGGACAATTGATGGCAGCGCCGCCATCCCCCTCACCTTTCGAGCGTCCCGGGTGGACGATATTCTGAAGTCACTCATCCTCATCGATCCGGCGGGAAAGGTTGAAGCGGCCACGTATTCCTCCCGCGAGCCGGTTTCCAGGGTGCTGCAGTCATTCGGGATTGATATCAGCCAGAATCTGAGAATGGTCGACCTGTTGGAGCAGCTTCGCGGCGCGCCGGTTGAGGTGACCACAAAGCCACCCGAGCCAGAGACGATTACCGGGCAGGTATTGAGCGTCGAGACTCGCACCGTTTCCGCCGGGGATTCCCACGGCAACGAGACTGAGCAGGAGATCTCGTCCATCAATCTGTTCAGCGATACGGGCATCCGCACGGTTCTCATAAGCCGCGTCGACGCGATCAGGATTCTCGATGTCAAGCTGGCGGAACAGCTTAAGCGAGCGATGGACGTGCTCGCGACCAACCATGACACGCAGCAAAAGACGGTGACGCTGCACTTTGGCGCCGCGCCGGCACGGCAGGTTGAGGTGGGATACGTCACCGAATCGCCGTTATGGAAAACCTCGTACCGGCTGTCACTCGGGGGCGAAGCGAAGCCGTATCTGCAGGGATGGGCGATGGTGGACAATCCTTCAGATCAGGATTGGGATGGGATCAACCTGACGCTCGTCTCCGGCCAGCCGATCAGCTTTATACAGGATCTCTACACGCCTCTTTACGTCCCCCGCCCGGTCGTTCCGCCGGAGACCCAGGCCAATCCCTATCCCCAACTCAGCGAGGGCGATTTAACCGATAGCGACCGGGAGACCGCCGTCGCCGATTCGAGCGCCTTTTACTCCAGCGAATCGGCAGCAGCGCCACGGTCACTGGGCGCCACGACCATGGGCCGGCGGTCGGCGATGGCCCCGGCTGTATTCGCCGCGGATCTGAGTGAGGCTGGCGTCAGCTCGGCGGCCTCCGCGCGAGCAGCCGGTGAGTTGTTTCAGTATCAAATTCGCGATCCGGTCACAATTCCGCGCCAGCAGTCGGCGATGATTCCAATTGTGACCGATTCGGTGAAGGCCGAGAAACTGGATATCTATAACGCCGACGTAGCTGCGGAACACCCGGAGAACGCCGTGGAAATCAGCAACACGACAAAACTTCATCTCAAAGCCGGCCCGGTGACTATCTTCGATGACGGGAGCTATGCCGGCGATGCGCGTATGCCCGACGTGCCGCCCGGCGAAAGCCAACTCCTCACGTACGCGGTAGATTTAAGTATCACCGCGGTTCGCGAGAAGCCGGCGGCGATCAGCCGCATCACCACCATCTCCATCCGGCGGGGATTCCTCAATATCACAAGCCGAAGCGATTCGATTACGACGTATACCTTCAAGAGCAAACGGGACAGCGACCGGGCGGTTCTTGTTGAACAGCCGATCAAACCGGGGTGGAATCTGGTACTGCCGGCAAAACCGGATCAGAAGACCCGATCACTCTACCGGTTTCGGGTTCTCGTGCCCGCAAAGAGCAGCGTCCCTTTCACCATTAAAGAAGACACTCCG
>DASRZA010000107.1:0-3587 GCA_035686845.1 Armatimonadota bacterium
CGTCGTCCAGAGTACAGCCGTAGTCACACTGGCGGCATGGACGTCCATCGCCTGCGCGACGCGGAGATCCAGCGGCACGCCGGTAAAGCCGCTCCCGTCAAAAGCGCCAATGGTGACTACCGAAGCGCGTGTGGCGCTGGATTGGTCCGGCGCACCCCTCTCACGCGTCTCATGCGACTCGACGACCGCCATCGGTCAATAAGCCCTCCAGGTCGCGCAGGTCCCGTATGATTGCGTTGGGGCGAAGATTCGGTGGCGCCTGTTCCGCGTCCTCTCGCCGGGTGACGCCGGTCAGCGTTAATATGGTCTCAAGATCCGCCTGCCTTCCCACGCTAATGTCGGTATCGAGACGGTCGCCCACGAGCACCGCTTCACTCCGGGGGATCCTGGCGTCGCGCAGCAGGAGGCCCAGCGTGTAAGTGTTGGGTTTGCCAATAATCAGAGGCTGCCTTCCAGAGGAAACCTGTATCCCGGCCAGGATTGCGCCGCCGCCGGGGATTTCGCCCGATTCGGTGGGGAACGTTGGATCGGCGTTGGTGGCGATAAACTCCGCGCCGGCGACAATGGCCTGCTGAGCCTGCAAGAGTCGTTCATAGGTGAAGAACCGGTCGATTCCCACCACCACAGCCGCCACCGGCGCGCCGTCAAATGTCTCACCGGCCGGAAGCGCGTCGATGCCGGCGCTCCGCAGTTCGTCCACCAATCCCATTTCTCCCACTACCAGCGCACGCCGGCCCTCAAAGCCGTTTGTTCTAAGATAAATAGCCGTAGCGAACGCCGAGGTCATCACCTGTTCGGGCGCGGCGTCGATCCCCATTCCGGCCAGCTTGTCGTGGTACGAATCGCGGGATCGTGATGAATTGTTGGTGAGAAAACGAACCTGATATCCGCAAGAAACAAGCCGGGTGATCGCTTCCGCAGCGCCCGGAGTCGGCGCGTCGCCCCGGTAAACCACGCCATCCAGGTCAAAGATAACCAGTCGTTTCGGAAGCGAAAGGATGGATGTCACGGGGACGTCGTGCGGGCATTCAGACCCCATCGGGATCCGGGGCGTCTTCGATTCCGCCCTCGTAGGGCGCGGGAGGCATACTCCGTTCGCTATCCTCGTCGGGCCGTATCGCCGCGAGGTCTTCTTCCTTGGCAGCGATTTCAAGGTCAATCTGGCGGACCTGGCTGCAGAGGCTGAGAAGGTCGGCGTTTCGCACCAGCCCGCTTTCGTAGAGGGTGTAGACCTTCTTGCCAATCTCAGCAAACTGGTCTTGCTTGCGCCCGTTGAGGCTCGTGATTTCCATGCGCACTTTGGCCGAACGCGCCTGGTTGAATACGCCGCCAACGCTGCGTTTCAGCGCCCCGCCGAGACGCGCGCCTATACCACCGGGTTCATTGTACTCTTGAGACATAGAAACGTCGTTCCTCCGACGGGCGAGCCGTATCGGTGACATTATAGCAGGTTCCCTTGCCGGCGCCCGGATTGACCGCCTGTCAGACCCGATTACCCGCGAAACCGGCGCTTCTCCGGTGCGCGGAACGCTTCCGCATCGGCAGCGCTGTCATCTATCGGCTCGCCGCTGTTCCTGGCATCCAGAGAGTTGACGCGGGGAACCGAGGTGATATTGTCCCGGAACGACTCCATAACCCCTGGCTCCAGGCGATTGCCGGATTTCCCGCTATGCCCGGTTTTGCGCTCGTCGAGAATGTTGAGCGAGGTCCGGATCAACCGGTCCCGGAATTCATCGCTGGCGCCCGCCGGCCGGAAAGCGGCCTGCAGCAGGCGCCGCACTATAGTCTCCAGCGCGCCGGCGCCCGGCGTGCCCGCCCTGCCTGCCATCTTCTTCCTGTTCATCGTTCCTATCCCTTATATCGTGTATATCATGCTCAGAATAAAGTTACCCATGTTCCGGCGTTCGCTATAACTCAACCTCATCCTCACCGGCCGCGGCCTTCTTCTTAGCGCGTGTCAGAAGGCCTTCAATTCCCTTCGGCGTCCGGCCGAGCACCTGGGCAATCTCCTTCACCGAAAGCTCTTCCACGTACCGCAGCCAGAGCGCCTCCCGCTCGTCGTCGGAGAGCCGGGCAAAAAGCTCGCGCACTACGGATCGAGCCATGTCCTGGTCCACCACGTCATCCGCCAGTGAGCGCTGCCAGACATCCGACATGGCTGTTTCTAAGGCATCCTGATCTTCCATATCCACCATCTGCTCACGCGGGATATCCTTGGCCCGGTGGCGCTGACGGATAAAATCGCGCACCTTGTTTTTTGCTATCCCGCAAAGCCACGTAAAGATAGCGGCGTCCCCGCGAAAATGATGAATCGATCGGAACGCTGAAATAAACGTATCCTGTGTTACGTCTTCGGCGTCTTCAACGCTGCCCCCCACTCGATGGTAAACAAAATTGAACACCCGGTCCAGATAACGATGGTAGAACTCCGTTACGGCCCGCGTGTCCCCGCGGCGCACTTCATCAATGAGCGCCGCTTCATCCGTTCTTGCCGATGCTGCTATCGTCACCTCGGCGCCTCCCGATAACTATTGGACGTGAGAAAGGACCGCGATCCCCCGTTGGCTGTACGGCGCCCGATCTCATTACCGGCGCTCGATTCTCATTAACTGTAGGCGGTTATACGCAGAGTTGCTCCGGAGCGACCGGATCAAACCTTCTCGATGGGCGCAATGCCAAGCTGGAGCTTTTTGATACCCTGCCCCTCAAAAGCCACATTTACGACGCCATCGCCCCTGTCCGCCTGCACCACCAGGCCGATGCCAAACACCTTGTGCCGCACCCGGTCCCCCACTTTGAAAGGAACGGACTGCGCGCCGGGTTTTCCCGCGGGCGCCCCGTCCATGCCCGGAGGACGCGCCGGCGAAGCTTCCCGAGGTACGGTCGGGAAGGCCGGCTTCGATTGCAGACTTCGCTCGAGATGCGCCCTCCGCGCTCGCTCTGTGCCGCTCGGAAACAGGCCATCGCCCGGATTTCTATAAACGCTCGCAGACGAGGGGCGTGTTACGGGACGAGCGAGCGCGTCGCGCATCTCGGTTAAAAAGCGGGAGGGCCTCGACCGGCTGTAGGAACCCATGATCATACGAGTCCCCGCGTGACTCAGATAGAGCCGTTCTTTGGCCCGGGTGATACCAACGTAGCAGAGCCGGCGCTCTTCTTCAAGGGCCGCCTGGCTCTCCTGACCGCGCTGGAGCGGAAACAGCCCCTCCTCCAGCCCCACAAGAAAGACCACCGGGAATTCGAGACCCTTGGCGCTGTGAAGCGTCATGAGCGTGACCGCGTCATCATTTTCGCTAAAGGTGTCCAGGTCGGTCGCCAGCGCTAAGGTCTCTAAGAACGCCCGCAGCGTGGTGTCTTCGCTATGCTGCTCGAACTGCTTCGCGGTATTCAACAATTCATGGATATTCTGGATGCGGTCGTCCGACTCCTTCGTTTTGTTTGCCCTCAATTCGGCCATGTAGCCCGATTCTTCCAGGAGCTTTTCGATAAGATCTCCGACGGGCGTCGTATCCTGCAGCCTTCTCAACGCCTGAACACACCGCGCAAAATCCAGCGCCGCGTTTCGAGCCCGGGTTGAGAGACCCTCC
>DASRZA010000108.1:0-8809 GCA_035686845.1 Armatimonadota bacterium
CGCAACCCTGGCCCGGATTTGATCGGTGTAGAGCGTCCGATTCTGCGCCAACGCCGCAGCAAAGGCAGGCTGCTGGGCCTCGGTCTCAGTCAGAAGCTTTTGCACCTCTGCGTCGGTGGGCGCGACTCCTTGCGCCTTCGCGTCCTGTTGAAGCGCCTGAACCACGATAAGCTGATTCAGCATCTGGGCGCCCTGCGGCATGGCTTCCACCATGTCCAGGAATTGCTTCTGGGTGATCGGCTGTCCATTCACCACCGCGATGTTTTTAGTCCCGCCACAGCCGGCCAGCAGCAAAGCGGCCGCCGCGACCGGTAGAACTGCCCAGCGGGTAAAGGACCCGAAGTTTCGGCGCAAGCCCCGGCCCACGCGGGTTACGAAATCTGCTTTAACCAATCTAAACACTCTCTTTCTTCGATTTTACCGGCCCGGCTGCTTTATGGCAGTCCGGCGCCAGGCGGGTTGGTGAACAGCCCGACCGGCAGCCTAATCTGGGGCTATGCCTTCCGCAAACAACTCCCGGTCGCGATAGAGCGCCGATCGGAGCTGTTTGATGGATTGACGGCACAACTGATACACCCGTGATTCTGATACTTCCAGAATCTCCGCGATCTCCTTAAACGTCATCCCCTCATAATAGTAAAGGGCGGTTACACGCTTCAAACGGGGGGAGAGACGGTCAATTGCGTTGGCCAGCTTGGCCTTAATCTCGGCCATCTCCGCCTCTCGCTCAGGATCACCCATGGTACCGGCGATGCGGTCTACCAGGGGAATGCCTTCCTCATCCTCCGCGCTGGATGTCTGCTCATCCAGCGAGGTTACCAGCGATCGCCCGGCCTCCTGATGGAGCGTGTAAAGCTCATCAATCGTGATGCCCATCTCGGCCGCCATCTCATCGTCCGTGGCGCTTCTTCCGAGGCGGCTTTCCAGCTCGGCAGCCACACGACCAAGACGCCGGATACGATCCCGGATCTGGCGCGGCATCCAGTCTTCGCTGCGCAGACAGTCGAGCACCGCGCCCCGAACCAATGCTATGGCGTACGTCTCAAATTTTACACCGCGATCCCAGTCAAACTGATCCACGGCGCGGATGAGGCCTATATAGCCGGCGCTCAGAACATCCTCCTGCTCCAGGCTCGCCGGCAAACTGCGCACCAGGCGCCCGGAAGTGATCTTCACCAGATAGGAGTAATGGTCGATCAGGAGCTGTCGGCATCGCGCGTCGCCGCTAGACCTGAACCGCGCCCAGATTTCGTCCAAATGACTCTACCTATCAGGACCTGAGACTGCTTAGAAATCTTTGATTCCAAAATCGCAGCAAATCGGAGAAAAACAATCGGGGCGGCGAGATTCGAACTCGCGACCTCTCGCACCCGAAACGAGCGCTCTACCAGGCTGAGCCACGCCCCGATCAGACGGCCGCACGCATCGTCGGGAAAACGAGCCGGCCACCACGCTATGGTAACACAGCCCGGCAGGGGTGTCAAGAACGGCGCGGGGCGCGGGCGCGAGGCGCGGCTATCCTCGGGCGCGCGAGCTACGAACCCGGGCGCACAAACGTGAGAGTGACCGACTGGGCGCCGCTCACGGTGGGATCGATATATACCCAGTCGCCTGCGAAGGGCGAGAGCACCACGGTCTGGGCATACTGCTGGGCGCCGGTATCATAGCTCCAAAATGGCCCGTCGATAAGCCCCGCCGTGGACGCGTCGCCTTCTGTCATCGCCGTTCCGGCAGCCGTGCCCCCGACCGACACGCCGGCGGTGAGCTGCAGCGAGCTCACGTCGAGCGCGTTAAGGTATGGATCTCCTATCATGTTCCAGCCGGGGGAAAGGCTTTCTATAAACGGGCTTGCTACCAGAGCTCCGGCGTCCGGAGACGCTTGCGCGGCGTTTTCGAGAACCCAGTAGGATCTGCCCGGCCGGGTCTGTTTGCCGCTGTCCAGCAGCGTGGGATAGTAATCGTAGGCGCTTTTCACGGGGTCGTAGATGGCGATCGGCGCCGGTCCGATAGCGGCGGTAAGTCCGAAGAGCGCCGCGGCGTCCGGGGCGGTGCTGCCGTAGTCATAAGGCACACTCACCATCGAAATGCCGCCGGGGAACTGATAAGTAGTGGTAACCGTCACCGGATTGGACGTGGCCCCGGCGAAATTGCTGTCTCCCGAGTAGACCGCCGTCAGGCTATGGTCTCCGACGGTCAGGGACGATGTCGATAACACTGCCTGACCGTTTTGCACGGGAGCTTCTCCCAGTTGAGCGGTTCCGTCCAGGAAGGTGACCGACCCGGTTGGCGACCCGGCAGAAACGGTAATTGCGGTGGTCAGGTTCACTGCCTGGCCGTAAGCGGCCGTTGACGCATTGGCGGTGAGACTGGCGAGCGCGGTGGCCAGCCCCGGCTCGATCGAGGGCTCTGCATCCATGGGAAAATCCGTAAGCTGTAACTGGCCGGTTCCGTCGCTGTTCATGATCCAGACGTCTGCGTTTTTGAAGCTGTCGTAATCACGCTCGAAGGCGATCTGTCCATTCGGCCCGAAGGAGTCTCTTACATCAGAGCCATCCGTCGTAAGCGGGATCTGGCCGGTCCCGTCGCCATTCATAATCCAGATGTTAGCGCCACTGGCGCCATAACGGACGAAGGCGATCTGCCCGTTCGGCCCGAAGGAAGGGTCAACATCATTGGGATTCGTCGTGAGCTGTATCTGGTCGGTCCCGTCGCCGTCCATGATCCAGATGTGAACGCCATTATTGCCCCCGCGGACGAAGGCAATCTGCCCGTTCAGTCCGAATGATGGAGTTCCATCTTCGCCATCGGTCGTAAGCTGTATCTGGCCGGTCCCGTCGCTGTTCATGATCCAGATGTTAGGGTTAGTTAAGGGGCGGCTATAGCGAACGAAAGCGATCTGTCCGTTCGGTCCTAACGATGGCGAATTATCTTCGCCATCCGTCGTAAGCTGTGTCTGGCCGGTCCCGTCGCTTTTCATGATCCAGATGTTATCACCACTGGCGTCGTGGCGCTGGAAGGCGATCTGATCGTTCCGTCCGAAGGAGGGGGCAGCATCCATACCATCCCTCGTAAGCGGTTCCGGACGGAACCCGGTGTTGTCCGTGAGCCAGATGTTAGAACCGCCGACAGTGCGCACGAACGCGATTCTGCTCCCCGATGCTGTTGCCAGGTTCACGCTCGTTAACACGAGTAGAATCGCGGCCAGAGCGAGCGCCGGCGCCTGCGTCTTCGTCTCTCGAGTGAACTTCAAAAAACCGCCCCCCTTCGACCATCCACCGCGCTCCGTACCAAGAACGAGGGCGCCTGGTAAATGGAGTCCGCAGCGCCTGACCCTGCCAGGAAAACTATCACGTGCGGCACAACCCCAAAGATATAATTATACCAAATATCGACGTACGTGGCGTACATCAGTTAGTTAGGTTATTTAAGGAGGTCTCAGAACCAGGATAATCCCTGATGGAAGGTTCGGGCAGCCGGCTGTCGAATATGCTATTCTGCTGTCGTAGGAGGGCGCGCTCGCGCGTTATGCGAATCGCGGGCCGGCTGTTTGGGACGGGCCCCGAGTAACGCGCCTTTTGCAATTCATTGAGTTCGTATCGACTAATCGGAGTTAGCCTTGAATCTCATTCACCAGCCGAAGGCGCAGCTTATCGGGTTGACCCGCTTCTTCAAGCCGGACGACATTGACTGGACGACGGATATCGACGCCGATCCACTCAAGATCATTGAATTCGCCGGCCGCGCCTGTTACCAGTCGTTCCATAACCCTGCCGGCCGCACCAACGCCGAGTACATCGAGAATATGCTGGATCACGGGCATCTGAGCGTCATCGAGCACGCTGTGGCCTCGTTTTATATCACCGGCATCTCGCGCAGCCTTACTCATGAGCTCGTGCGGCATCGCCACTTCTCTTTTTCGCAAACAAGCCAGCGCTACGTGTCTGAATCAGACGCCAATTTTATCGAGCCGGACGTGATCGCGAGTGCTCCGGAGATGCATGACATTTTTCAGCGCACGGTGGAACAGGCGCAGCAGGCGTACAACGATCTCTACACCGTGCTCCAGAAGAAGCATGAATACGTGGAGGACAAGACCCTTCGCCGAAAAATGTCGCGCCAGGCCGCCCGATCGGTGATGCCCAACGCCATTGAAACTCGCATGGTGCTCAGCGGTAACTTCCGGGCGTTTCGGCACTTCTTCCGTATGCGCGCCACGGAGCATGCCGACGTGGAAATCCGGGCGCTTGCCATCCAGCTTCTTAAGATCCTGCAGCGTGAGGCGTACGCCGTTTTCGGCGACTATGAGATTCATGCGCTCCCCGATGGAACCGAAGTCGCGGCGTCCCGGTTCAGTTACGACTGACGCGCTGCGATGCCACCGTCTGATGCGGCGGACGCCATCGAAGACCGGGACCAAAGCCCCCTGACCCCCGATAACGGGGGGACTGGCCCCCTCGCCCCCGATAACGGGGGAACTATTCCTGGCCCCCTCACCCCCGATGCTAGGCGTTACCCACATTTCTGAAGGGTGGTTGGTGTTTCATTATACGATACATTTCTGCGTAGTCGGTGAGGGATTGAAAGCCTCTCCAAATAACCGTGATCCCTGGCTGCCCATCACCCTTACGACCCAGGAAGCCACCTAATTTGGCCGTCCATTGCACGGCTTCTGCCAGAGATGGTGGCTCGTTTGGTAGTTCCGTTGTCTTATGTATAACGCAGTAGAGTGCCTGCCACTCTGACTCTTCGAGTACAACACTACACGGAGCCGTCGGTGTCGACCGACCCAGCATCGTCAGTAACTGTATCCGCCAGGCGATGATGCTATAGATCGTCAGTAATCGCTCAAGCCGCTCTGCTGTCGCCAGCTGTCGTTGCTCTATCCGGCAACCACTTTTGAGTATCTTATGCCAGACCTCTATCTCCCATCGACAGGTATACCATTGAAGTTTCTCCAGCGCTTGCTTGACGTTTTTCACCGGCATGGTAGAAATCAGCAGCCAATCGATCGGTTTGATGCCTTCGGGACAATCTATTTCACTGGCGGAAATGGCCCAAGCACGAACATTTTTGAGCTTTTCCCCGTTTTCCTGCGTTTCCGTTTCGCGTCGTCGGGGTGGCTTAAGGACGATGGGAGTGAATCTCAACTCCAATATCGCCGTCCGCTCAGGCGTTATCACCTTTTGGGGTGTAACCATCTTCTCGTGCGTCGCCTTTTCGGGCGCTGCCATGTTCTCGGCCGCCACGTTCTCGTGCGTCGCCTTTTCGGGCGCTACTGTCTTCTTAGGCGCCGATATCCGCTTTGGGGTGACCTCCCGCCGTGGAATCTGCAGGGTCACTCTGGCCGCAACGGGAGCGGCGGCTACTCTGGCTCGGAGAAGTTTTTCTGGCTGCTCCACCCTTCGATCCATGGCGGATCTCACCAGCAGGTCCACGTCGTTTGGCCGTTCCATGGCAAACAGATCGTAGATGTCTGCCTCCCGGTCGGCGATACTGACGAAACGGGTGTTGGGGCAGGCTTTTCGCGCTTCGCTCACCCTCGTTACGCTTTCAAGCCATCTCAAGCTTTCTTTCTCTTCGATAGGGCGCTGCTTGTGATCAGGCTTCTTTCCGTAGGTTTCAGGGTCTCTGACCCAGGTTGCTTGTGCCAGAATGCCCAGCGGTACTCGCTCCGGCGTAAAGGCGAGCGTGCTGTGAAGGAAGAGGCCGCGGCTGGTTTTGGTAGCAAGAGGTCCGAGCCCTTCGGTGCCGGGGTGCGCCGAGAAGTCCAGGAGACAGGTGTCTTGGACCGCCAGAACTATCGGCGTGTGTTTCAGTCGTTCGTAACTCGCCCGCACGTGGCTCTGCAAGATGGCGCTCGCCTTAACGGCTTTATTGACGCAGAACCGGTAGAGACCCTTGAGCGAGGCCCATCCGCCAAGCGCTTGGGGCAAGGAAGCCGTGGGGTGAGCCGCAATAGCGCGTGCTCCCTCTACAAGACGCCAGGTGCGCCGCGTATCCCCGAGTTGGGCATCGCCAAGCTCATGTTGTATCCAATTGCGGCCGCTGAGCAGAGGAGTCAAACTGTCGATGCTTGTCGCGATATCGGAGTCTGTCACCAGGTTTGCGCTCGTTACGAAACGCCGCTGACCACGACGAAGATCTCCGTCTATTATATCAACGGAGTTGGTACCGGACGAAGATACCGGATTGAACATCGGGGAGAGGCGATCGGCCCCACTTTCACTCACGGCAACGATTTGCATGTACCACCCTCACTTGCGGCTACGAGAGCAGTGCGCCAGCAACGAAACAGCCGCGCAACTGCGAAGGCTGGGAGATGTCATCCGAAAAGTCGAGATGCTCATCCATGTCAAGGACATCGTAGCACGTTTATGCCGGCAGATGCCGGCATAAAAAAGATCTGGGTAACGCCCAGCACCCCCGATGACGGGGGGACTGTTCCTGGCCCCCTCGCCCCCGATAACGGGGGAACTGTTTGCGGCCCCCTCACCCCCGATAACGGGGGAACTGTTCCTGGCCCGGCGATTGAAATCCGGAATCTTCGATTTCGTTATCGACAGAGTCCGGATCGGGCGCTCGACGATATCTCCTTTGCCGTGTACCCGGGAGAAATCGCTCTTATCGCCGGGCCGAGCGGCTGCGGCAAGACCACGCTTTTGCGATGCCTGAACGGCCTTATCCCCCGAAGCTACCGGAACGGGGAGTTGGAAGGCCAGATACTGATTGAAGGCGAGGACCCTTCGCCCTTAAGTCTGAGCGAAATCTCCCGGCGAGTTGGAACGGTCCTGCAGAATCCCGACAAGCAGATCGTTGGGAGCTGCGTCGCCAATGAGTTGGCGTTCGGGCTGGAAAACCGCGGTGTGCCCCGGCCGGAGATGCGTCGGCAGGTAACCGATCTCCTGAATGAGATGGAGCTTGGTCCACTCGCCGGGCGAACAACCTTTGAGCTTTCCGGCGGGGAGAAGCAGAAGGTCACCATAGCCGGCGCGTTGATCTTGGAGCCGAACATTCTGCTGCTCGACGAGCCGCTTTCCAATCTCGATCCGGCGGCCGGGGATGAAGCGATGCGGCTCATTCGCCTCCTTGCCGACGCCGGCAAAGCCGTCCTCCTGATCGAGCACCGGGTCGAAGACGCCCTCGCCATCCGTCCTGACCGGGCGCTGCTGCTGCAGGAGGGCCGCCAGGTCTACTGGGGCGATCTTGCGGGTTTTCTGGAACACGCGGACCCAAGACAGCTTAAGCTTCCAGCGGAAAATGGGACGGAGGACGGAGGACGAAGGACGGAGGAAGGAGGACGAAGGACGGAGGAGAGGGCTCGAGGCGTGAGGCCTGAGACGCGAGGCGCCTTTAACCGCAGCGCTTGTGATTCATCCTCCATCGTTCATCCTTCATCCTCCGTCCTCGGTCCTCCGTCCGTTTTAGCCTTCCGCGGCGTAAGCTTCCGGTACGAGAGAGCCGGCGAACCGGCGTTGTCGGAGGTGAGTCTTGAGGTGGCGCCAGGGGACGTGGTAGCGATTCTGGGGGCCAACGGAGCCGGCAAGAGCACGCTTCTCAAAATGGGAATCGGGCTCATCCGACCGCAGGAGGGCGCGGTGCTGCTCAAGGGAGCGGACACCGCGCAGATGACGACGGCGGCCATGACGAGGAGCGTCGGATACGTCTTTCAGGACCCGGCCCGGATGTTCTTTGCTGCAACAGTGCGGGAGGAATTGGCGTTTGGTCCCCGCAACCTGGGCTACCCGGAGGAGCGTATTCACCGCGCGGTGGACGCGGCGATCGGGGCCCTTGATCTAACCGCTCTTCAGGACCGGTCTCCGCTCTCCTTGAGTTTCGGCCAGCAAAAGCGAACCAGCATCGCCGCGGTCGTGGCCATGGAATCCCGGATCCTGCTCCTCGATGAACCGACCGCCGGGCAGGACTATGCGCACACCATTCAGTTTATGGACGCCATCTTGAAGCTGCCGCACTTTGAAGCCATCGTCTTCATCACCCACGACGTGGATCTTGCCGTTCAATACGCCAACCGGGTGGCGCTGCTTCGAGATGGACGCATACGATTGCAGGGAACACCGCAGGAGACGCTCACGAATCCGGAAATCTTAGCGGAATGTCATCTCCGGATGACCTCGCGGCTGAGGGCCCTCCGGCCTCCATCACAGATTCAATAGCGCGAGCGCGTATAGAACCGTCTGAGCGTGCGCGTGATGGAAGTGAAGGTGGATAATTCCTGCTTTTCCCAATCGGCGGGGGGATTCCATAGAAACCCTTCGGCTTTCAGCAGTCGGGCGAGGGTGGGTATGTCTTCTCCCACTGACAGGAGCGCCGCGGTGGGAGAGAGCCGCCTTAGAAGCCTGGAATGAATGGCCTTGCAAGCGAGCAGCTTATCGAGAGCTTCGGCAGATTTCACTTCGACCACGGTGGCGCGCTCGAACCGCACTTCTTCGATGGAACCGGCCCAATTGTTCAACTGATACTCAACGTTCTGGGGAATCGGCTGCGCGCTGAAGCGGTTGAGGGTCTCAAGCATTGTGTTGAGCGTGACACCTCTGCCCACGGCGGATCGCACCGATTCGGCGCTCAGCTCGAATGTGGCGGCGCGGTCGAAGCGGACCGGGTTCGAAAACTGGATGAGGGCGTGCGCCGCGCGCGGGTCGAACGTCATCAGGATAAGCTCAAGGTTCGGCTGCACGAAGAGCGCTTGAGGCGGTTCCGTTCTCTCGGCGAGCTCACGGGCGGTCCAGCCGCGGTCCGATAGTTCGAGCAAGGGGAGAACACGGGCGCCCATCTCAGTGAGCCTGAAGTAGAC
>DASRZA010000109.1:0-3756 GCA_035686845.1 Armatimonadota bacterium
CCCCAAAATGATGAGGAAGAGTACCATCTTCACGCCAAGAACATCCTGGTACACGCTGCTGTGAGCGAGAGTGTTGTTGGTTAACACTCGCCAGAAGTTATAGGCGCCGGTAAGCAGCAGAACGCCAAGGCTGCCATGAACAATGGTTTTGGCCCGGCTCATGACCAGTTCGGTAATGGGGTTGGAATCGCCACTGCCGAGAGCCGGGACCGCCAGCATGAGCGCGAGCGATCCAAGCAGCAGACAGGCCGAAGAAACGTGGATCCACTTCACCGCAAGGTCAGCGCCGAACATTAGAGACTCCTTCTTCCCTCGACGATTCGTCGTCGAGAATTGGGCGGGGAAAGCGGGCGACGCGAGTCAACGGCCGGCCGGCCGGCCCGGAATCAGCTCGGACATGGACTCGAACAGGGGCCGGCTGTCTGGCGTCCGGTTCGTAGAATGGCGAACCAGAATTAACTCGGCAGCGATACTCACGGCGATCTCTTCCACACTTTCGGCGCCGATGTCGAGCCCGATAGGCGAGCGGATCCGGGCAAGCTCTTCGGGCTGCGCCGCGCCCTCCTCCAGAAGCTCATCGTAGATGAGCCGGATCTTTCGCCGGCTGCCGATCATCCCGAGATAGGCGAGCGGACGGCCCAGGCAGGCACGGAGCGCGGCGCCGTCGTGACGGTGGCCACGGGTCATGATGACAACGTAGGTATCCGGCGCCAGATCCATCTTTTCGAGGGTCGAGGGGATGTCGGCGGCAATGACCCGGCTTGCCCACGGCAGTCGATCCGCGTTCGCAAAGGCAGGCCGGTCGTCCAGCGCCACCACCTCAAAATCGAGCCGGCTCGCCAATCGAGAGAGAGCTGTGCCAACATGCCCGGCCCCCACAATGAGGAGCTCGGGTGACCGCAGCAGTGGCTCCACAAAGATACTGGCGCCCGGAACATCGACCACCTCCGGCTGACGAAATCGCCGCTCTGCGGCCCGTGTCGCATGCTCCAAAAGCGTTTCGGCGAGATCGCCTTCTGTGCCATCCACCATCGACGCCCGCCCCGGTTCAATCACCGCCCGGGCGCCCAGGATCCCCCGGGGGCCATCACAGATCGTTGCAACGCCGGCGTCTTGTCTGCGCCGCACGGCGTCCGCCGCCGCTTCAAAGCAGCGGGCAAACCGCTGTGGTCGCGGCTCGATCAGAATGTCGGCCGTTCCCCCGCAGATGAGACCATCGTCAAATCCGAAGTCGCTATCAAGATGGAGCGAAAAAAACGTCGGCTCACCGGATGCCATCGCCGTGAGCGCGCGCCGCCGCGCCTCCATCTCCAGACATCCGCCGCCAAGATTGCCGTCACTGCGGCCATCGGGATGAAACATCGCCTGTGATCCGGCAACCTGCGGCGCTGAGCCGCGAGAACGGATCAGTGTCGCCAGGGCGAAGGGTTCCCCGGTTTCGAGCATCTCGGCCACCTTGACGTAGGTCTCTTTCATTGCGATTCGCGTTTCTCTCGTTCGTCCACCCAGTCGCGAATCAGACTCCGAAACCGTTTCCAGTTGCGAGACTGCCGCACAAGCCGCACTATTAACGCCACCACCAGCCCGATGATCAGGACAATCAGAAGAATCCCGAACACCACCGTCTCATCTATCAAATCCCGCGCGCCACGACGTTTATCATTCATAGTCAGACCTCTGGCGCTCGCGGTGAAGGCGTGCGCCTCTATCTTTAATGATACCACGCGCGAAACATCATACGGATTTTATGCGCCGCGCAGAACATCGCACGCCGGCGTACTCATTGAATCCGGCCCCGGGCGGCCACGGTCCATTCCTGCGTGATACTCTCGCCTTCGTACACATACAAGCGGTCCATTAGATTGACGACGGGGCAGACGTGATTGGGGAGGATGTGGAGACGGTCCCCCACTCGGTAGCGCCGTGTAGACTGCGAGATATCAAGATGGCCGTGCTCCTCGCTGCAGGTCGCCAGCCGGGCTTCCGGATCACCGATAACCTCGCCATAAGAGCCAAACCGGCTCACGGTGTCGCTCGTGAGCGTCTTCGATCCGGCGTCAATAACCGCCCGGCCGCCCGGCTGCACGCTGATAACAGTGCTCAGCACGGTGAGCGCGCAGTCCTCCTCCTGTGCGGCGCCCACGAGAATCTGGGTGCGATCGTTGAATACGTAGGTGCCGGGCCGCAGCTCGGTGACGCCGGGCGCGCCGGCCATAAACCGGGCGCCGGGCGTGCTGCCCACACTCACAATCGGGCACTCCAGGCCAAGTGATCGGATCGCCCCCGCGATTTCCATCATCCGATTGGCCGCCTCGGCGGATCGTTCTTTCATGTTCGCGGGACCGTCCCGGCCAACCTGTCCCTCATGCGTCATGACGCCGGCAAGCCGGAGCCCCGGGAAAAGTTGAATATGACGGGCGAGCGAGAGCGCCCCCTCCGGGTCCGCGATCCCCGCGCGTCCCAGCCCGGTATCAATCTCGATAAGAACCGGCAGCCGGGCGCCGGCCCGGGTTGCGGCGTCAGAGAGCGCGGTGGCGCCCTCCAGGCTGTCAACGGCAACCGTCAGCCTGAGCGGAGTCTCACGCGGGCGCTGCAAAAGCTGTGTCAGTCGGGCCATTTTGTGGGGGCCTATAAGCTGATAAGCGATCAGAATATCGTCGAATCCGTGAAGCGCCATCACTTCGGCCTCGCCCAGCTTCGCGAGCGTAATGCCAACCGCTCCCAGCGCGAGCTGCCGCTGCCCAATTTCAACCGTTTTGTGCGTCTTGGCGTGCGGCCGCAGCGCTATGCCATGCGTGCGGCAGAGATCCGCCATACGCCTGAGATTATTCTCCAGAATCGGAAGGTTGATGACAGCCGAAGGGGTGTCCAGCGTCTCCAGCAAAGGTCGGTCCATGAGTACTTCCTTTCAAGCGGACGAAGGACGGAGGACGGAGGACTCTTGAAGGATGAAGGATGAATCAAAACCGCGCTCACGCCCCGCGCCCTCTACTAAGTCCTCGCGCCCGCGCTTCTCACTCTCACACTCTCCCACACACTCTCACTCTCACACTCTCCCACACACTCACACACTCACACACCCAACCTCTCACTGTCTCACCCTCCGTCCTTCGTCTCTTTTTGTCCATCGATCGGGAGGAATCCTGCCGCCGACGTCGCAATGTAAGGATGGCTCTTTTCCATCTTGCGCGCGTACAGGAGACAGCATGGCGTATTTACTCGGCATCGACGTAGGAACCAGTGGAACCAGGGCGCTGCTCATCGCGCCGGATGGCACGGTGATCGGGCGCAGCACGCGTGAATATCCGCTTCAGACGCCGCGCCCCGGCTGGGCGGAGCAGGACCCCGAGGACTGGTGGCGGGCGACCCAGGAGGCGACCCAGAATCTGCTGCGGGCGACCGGGGTCAGCGCCGGCGATGTGCGAGCCGTGGGTCTCTCCGGCCAGATGCACGGCGCCGTGCTGCTGGGAGCGGACGACGAGGTCCTGCGTCCTGCCATTCTCTGGTGCGATCAGCGCACTGCCGCGCAGTGCGAATGGATTACGCAGACCGTCGGCAAAGATCGGGTGGTCGAGCTCACGATGAACCCGGTCCTGACAGGATTTCAAGCCCCAAAGATCATCTGGGTGCGGGATCACGAGCCGCAGATCTATGAAAAGATCCGGCGGGTGCTTCTGCCCAAGGACTTTGTGCGCCTGCGGCTTACCGGCGAATACGCGACCGAAGTGTCCGACGCCTCGGGTACTTCACTCTTCA
>DASRZA010000110.1:0-10896 GCA_035686845.1 Armatimonadota bacterium
GCGACAACTCCGCCGGCACCTTTACCAACACCGACAGAGCGGCCGGACCCACCGACAACCGGGTCAGCTATGGCGTCAACGCATCTCGTCCGGTGAACAATCCGAATACCAGCATTGCAAACGAGACCGGCGCCATCGCAAATGGCACCGGAGAGCCGCTCGTGGTCACGAGCAGCGAACAAGCCGTTTCCACCCCGGTGGAGCAGACCGGTTCGGTTGACAACCCACAGGAATCGGGCACCGCGCTGATCTGGATCTCCGCGGCAATCTTTATTCTCATCGGAAGCATCATTGGCGCCATCCGTATCAGTCAGCCGGGCGGCCAGCTATAGCCGCAATCCGAACTCAGCCATCCGGCGTGGGCGATCAGTGAGGCCGAGGTAGAGAATGCCCGCCGCCGCGTTCCGAGTGGTTGAGTTCGTCATAGCGCGCTTCGGCAGGGCAAACCTGCCAACAGCAGTTTGAAAACGTTGATCAGTTGCTTGTCTGGGTGAATAGAGCCCGGTTGCGCCTATCACCCAACACCTGGCACTTAACACCCAAGAACGTGGAGGGACTCCAGTGAGTGAGCCGTTGAAGGGAATCCTGGTGGGACTGGGGGGCCGGGGCAGTCACTGGCTCTTTGCGGGACGGCGTCACCCGCAGACGGAATGGGCGGCGTACGTCGAGATGGCGCCGGCCAACCGGGCGCGCGCCATTTCACAGTGGCAGGTTCCCGAAAACCGCATTTATGGCAGCCTCGAAGAAGCCATTGCCGCTCAAAAAGCCGATTTCGTGATGGACGTGACACCGCCGGCGGCCCACGAGTCGATCAGCACGTCGGCGTTCAACGCAGGCCTGCATCTGATCGGTGAGAAGCCGATGTCGGACGACTTCGCAGCGGCCCGCCGCATGGTGGATCGCGGCCGCGCGGCCGGCGTGCGCCACATGATCACGCAGAACTATCGCTTTGGCGGCCAGCCGCGCACCACCCGGCGGGTTCTGGCGGATGGACTGATCGGGTCGCCGGGCCAGGTCGATATTCTCTTCACCATGCCCTGGGCCGATTCGCCAGGCTCGCATTACGTTACTCAGCCCTTTATGTTCACCAAGGATATGGGCATCCATCATTTCGACATGCTGCGCTACGTGTTAGGCCGCGACCCGGTTTCGGTGCGCTGCGTCACCTGGAATCCATCGTGGGGCTGGCATGCGGGCGACGCCAGCCACGTCGCAATCTTCGATTTTGGGAACAATCTGCACGCAGTGCATCGCGGGGCGGGCTGTGCGGTCGGCCAACACACGGGCTGGAACGGCGAATGGCGGATTGAGGGGCCGCAGGGAACGATCACCTGGGAGGGCGACGAAATTTGGTTTACCCACCTCCATCGCGCCGAAAAGAGGCGGCGGGAGAAAATCTTCCCCGACAACAAGGGCGGTGGCCCGGAAGCTGGCCCGGAAGCCCTTCTCACTGAGTTTGCGGCCGCGATTCGGGAGCAGCGCGACCCGGAGTGCAGCGCCACCGACAATATCAAGAGCCTCGCCATGGTAGCCGGCGCCGTCCAGAGCGCCACCGAAGGCGGCCGGGAAGTCAAGATCGCCGATCTTCTGGCCTGATCCGCTAAGCGCCACTAACACAGGACAGTATCGCCATGCCAGGCTCGGTTATGACCCGGCCTCAAATGGCCAAACGCGGCGCCTTCCGTCGTGCGCACGCGGTCGAAGGTGGTCACCGGACCTCTGTTGGAATGCCGTGCCACGCTCCCTATCGCGAGTTGGACGCTTCTCGCATCACCGAGCGAAGGGCTTCGTTCACTGACTCATCCGTTGGAAATGCCGCCCGAACCTCAGGCGCTAGCAGCGCGAGATTGGTGCCTTTTCGGTATCGGTCCAGGTACTTCCCGCGGATTCCACCCTCCAATTCCGAGCGGTGGTACTCCGGCCGGAGATCATCGTTCCCTGGAGGTGTCTCATCCTTGTTCATAGATCTTGCTCTCCCTTCTTGTGGCGACGCGAGCGCCGATAATTCGAGTCCGATCCCTGCGATCCGTGTGACAAACCACGAGGAGCCGCCCTTTAGTCCCACGCCCAAACGTTAGGAAACGATGTTCGTTGTGTGAGTGGTCAGGATCGTAAAAAGTATTGGCTAACGGATCTCCAAAAACGGTTGCCGCCTCGGTAAAGTCGACACCGTGTCTGGCCCGGTTCCGAACTTCCTTGCCCCGATCCCATTCGAACTCCATCGGATCAGCCGACTCCTCCAACGCGATGACCGATCTCACCGCCGACAACGTGTCTACCCTGGCAACACTTCGACAGCTCATGCCACGGCCTCCGTCGCATTATACCAGAGCGGCCGGATCCCGGCAATTGGTGACGTGGAGTGGTGTGCGAGCATGGATGTGAGCTGGTTTCACTGGTTCCTGTCCCTTCGGCATGCTGCGCCAAGGGAGGGTTCTGCTGGCTTAACGGGGCCCGCGTGCAAGTCGACCGGGTACCGCACAATCGTCACCGACCTGGGGCTCGCACAGATGCCAAGTTCAGGGGATCTTCCGTCGTGCGAACGGCCTAAGTCCGGAGGGCGGTACCGGCAGCCCGCCCGCTCGGATCTCTCTCCCGGCCCATCCCGCTCCCGGCCACGCGTCACTCGACACCCGGGTCCGGCTCCGCCGTGCGTTCCGAAGGGAGCGAAGAGGGGTCCTGACGCGGCGTCCGGATGCGCGGGCGCATCCGGGCCCGACCCGGTGTGGAACTCTGCCGCGTGGTCCAGGCGATATCCAGGGGAGGCGCGCTATGACGGTGACAGGTACCGGCCCGGTGCAGGACTCTGCAGCTCGCTGGGGAATTGGAGCACCACCGGCAAGTTGGCCCGGCCATTCACCCGGAGGAGCAGGCTTGAATGTATGGGCGGCAAAGTGATGGGCACGATGGTTCTGAGAACCGGTTCCGGCCGGCCGGCCGCAGCTTCGGGAGTGTTCATGGTCCTGGTCGGGTTGGTAAGCGTCGGCGCTGCACGGGCCGCTGATACTGGCGCGGCTGCGCGCGTCACCCCGATCACCACAGAGGCGTCCCTGGGGACCATCGATCCTTTCATTGTGGCGCAGACCCTCGTGGTCAGCCCGGACAGCAAGCATGTCGCCTACGTAGCCCGGCGGCGATGGGAGTTGCTCCGCGTGGACGTGAGGATGGCCCAGCAGTAGCCCGCCCCGCTGTGCTTGAAGAAGTCCCGGCCGCCGCCCCCGCGGGCGGGACTTTGGTTTGGCCGCCGGGCTCCGGCGATGGGAAAACCCCTGCGCCATGCCACTCCACCCGCGTGAGACATGCCCGCGAGACGTTTGGGCCGCGCGGCGCCCATGTTAGAGGCAGGCGCCCGTTCCGCGGGGGAGTTCCCGGACACGGTTCGCCGTCTGGTTCCCTCGACGACGTGAGGAGCTGGTTTGCCTTCACTTGCTGGACACGGGAGACCGCGCCGGGTGCACAGTGGACCGCGATCTGTTCGGCTTCGGTGGCGGGCTCAGCCGCGTGCGTACGGGACCCGTGCGTTGAGGCCAGGGATAGCCTGGTAGTGTCGCACGTTGAACGTGTAGAGTGTGGCCTGGCGTGTCAGCGCCTGCGCCGCGATGAGGTAGTCCGGCAGTCCGGGGCCAGAAGAAAGGCAGTGCTCGCCAATGAGTTCTCGCGCTCTTGCGGAGTCTTCCTCCTGGATCTCGACTACGCTGAAACCGGCGAGAAAGCGTCGGGCGCGTTCCAGCTCTGCGCTATCACGCGAGCCGATCAGCAGCTCCCAGGCCACGGCCGCCGGGAGCGCGACATCCCCCCGCAGCTCGGCAAGCCACGCTGCCGCTCCCGGGCGAGCTCGCTGCGCCTCGACCATGACGTCTGTGTCGACGAGCGCCATGCTCAAGTGCGCCTCCATGCCCGCCCCCGAAGTTCAGCGGCAAACTCGACGCTGTCTGAAATATCCGTCCGGTCGGCCCACATCCCGAAGATCTCGGAGTGGAGCAGATCCTGCCCGGTGCTGCCGTGCCTGGCGCCCTTAGGGACGACGACTACGACCAGTTCGGCGTCCCCGGCGGGCACATCGGGGGGAAGCAGGATCTCCACCCTTCGGTCGTCTGGTATGCGCGTGGATATACTGAACGTGTGGGTCACCGACATGCCTCCCCGGTACTCTCGCATCGGCTCACCCGGCCTTCGGGCGAACGCTCCCTTCATTTAATGCTGCTATTCTACACCTTCGGGGCTGCCTGGCGCCACGTTCGGAGGAGCGCGCCAGAGGCAGGAACCGGATCAGGCCAGCACCTTCCACAGCAGGTTCACAGCAACACCCAGCAGCAGGATGGCGAACATCTGCTTGATCCAACTTGGCTTCATCTTTTCATTCATAATCCTTGCCCCGATCTGGCCGCCGATGATTGCGGCTAATGTCGTGGCTGCCATGAGGGGCCAATCGTAATGGCCCTCTGCGAGGTGGCCTGCGAAGCCGGAAAACGAAGAGAAGATCACGACGAAGGCGCTCGTGGCGGCCGCCTCCTTGGTTTTGTAGCCCATTGCCATCATCATGGGCACGAACAGGAATCCGCCTCCCACCCCGAGCAGCCCGGCGATGAAGCCAATGAAGAATCCGCCGACCCCCATCAGCCCGATTCGAAGCCCTGGGGAGAGCTTCGCCTCTTTGTCCGGCCTTCGAGATACCATAACCATCCGGCCGCCGGCAAAGATCATGGCCAGGGCAAATGCCTCGAGCAGGATCCGGGTGGGAACGAGCCTGGTAAAGTAAGCTCCCACCGGCGCGCCGATGAACGAGGATATGATAAGTGGAATGGCGCCCTTTATATCGACCATGCGGGCCCGCAGGTAGTAGATTGCGGCGGAAAGGGCTGCAATCCCGTTCAACAGGAGGCCAGTTGGAATTGCAACGGACTTGAAATCGTACCCCAGCCAATGGAAAACGGGGACATACAACATCGACCCGCCAAGACCAAGCATGGAAAAGATAAAGGCCAGGACCAGGACCAGGCCGGCAGCCAGAGCAGGTATCATGTTCGTATCCCTTTCGAGTCCCTTCCCGCGTCCACGTTGGCAGGCGTGCTCGCGCTCGTCCCGCACCGGGCGCGCCTGCCGTGGACTCGTCTAACTGCCGTAGCCTGAACAGGGAACGCAGAGAACCTTCCCGTTCTTGACGCGGGCATTTCGCTCCACCACCATCTCGCCGCAGCCGTCACAGACGACTGATTCGAAGGTATGGGCGGGGCTGTGCCATTCTATGCTGAACACGTCCCCCACGTCGAGCAGTTTGACCGTGGGCGCTGACGCAACCATCTCTACCAGCGGATCTACGATTTCGGCGGGCACCTGGGACGCCGGTACGCCAGACTTGCGCATCTCCATAAACCGGGAGCGTTTGTTCTGCATCATCACCTCTGTCCTGGGCGCGACACGCACCGCCCGGCCTGACCGCACGTCGATGAGCGTGAGGCCCCACTTGCCATACCCAAGGGGACTGATGTTGCCCTTGCCGTAGGTGCAGCCGGTGGCAACCTGAACCCCATCGGCGAAGCAGGTGGCGCAGTGGGCTTCGTCGAGCTCGAGGATTGCCTGCAACTGCCCGTCGGAAGCATGCGCGACCCCCAGTTTATCCATGGCCGCAAGACCCGCGCGCAGACCCATGGGCATGGCCGGGCATTTGTGCCCATGAAACCTCTGCCCAGACGCGAGCAATTCTCTATCCAACATTGTTTTGCTGTCCAATATCGTTTTGCTATCCAACATCGTTTTGCTGTCCAACATCGTTTTGCTATCCATCATTCCTTCCCTCCTATCAGATGGCACGCGCCGGTCGGCGCGTGCCGCTTTCACCAGTAGTGCTGAACCTCGATGGCGAGCAGGTTTGGCCCGGTCGAGCCGGGGACCTCTCTCCTCACCGTGTAGTCGAAACGCACCTCGTCGAACTGGCGGTTAATCATCCAGTTCACGCCCGCGGTGGTCCAGCCAACGTCGTGCGGACTGTCAACACCCACGCGGGGAATGAAGCTCTCCTGGCGTATGACGGCTTCCCAGCGCCGGGTGAACCGGTCTGCCCCTTCGATGTACCAGCCGCGGGCCTGAATAGAGCGCACACCCTGGCCGTTGAAAAAAGCCTCGGTGAACTCGGCACGCGCCTGCCAGTGACCCAGGTCTGCGGCAGCCTGCAGATTCAAGCGGGTGTCCTGGCCGCGAAAGCGATTCGTTCCGAGGGCTGAAGTGCCGGGCAAGGCGCCGCTAAAATCGATATCGTGATCATGCCTGGTTGAAGCGGACAGCCCGAACTGCGCCCGGCTGCCCTGCCGGAACCGCCACTGGCGCACGAGCCTGGCCGTGAAGAGTGGACCGTTGCCGGCGGCGGACTCAGGCAGGGCGCCGTTGCCGGAAAACATCCCGAGCGTGAGCTGCCAGGCGCCCCTGGAGAAATGGCCCTGCCACTGCCCTCCGAGGTCCCGTTTGAAAGAACGCCGCAGCCCACCGTCCGGGGCGAGATGGTCGCTCACCTGGGTTCGCTCGATAGTGGGCAGCAGGGCATCGGATGTAATCTCCTCCAGGCCAAACTCGGGTTTGAACTGCCCTAAACTGATCCATCCGGCGCCGAGGCGCCGGCGGACGGTGACTTCCTTGACCCACAAACGGTTGTCGGTTACGCTGCCGTTGTTGTAGGCATAGAAGAACTGGACCCCAGCGGACCAGAAAGATGAGGGGTTCCACGATACCATCAGCTTGGCCCGGCGCAGCGCGATGGCATCGCTGCCCCAGCCCGAGTTCACCCAGGTTGTCTGGGTGTATCCACTTATCGCAGGCGGACTGCTCGCCTGGCCGGGCGGCAGCCATGACGCGTTCACCATCACGATGGCCAACAGAATGGCGAAACATCTCATGGCCCGCCGCATTCTCCTGATGCGAACGCTGCATTCAGTGCGCATCGAACCGGTCACGGTACGAGCACGAACATCCGGTCGGCGGCACGCCTTAACGTCACACATCATCCGTTTCGTCTTCCCTGCAAATTACCTGCTCTCCACGGGGCGAGCGGCCCGATTTCTCCGGTTCGTCCTCGAAGAGAGCTCCGAGAACCCGCGCGACCGTTCGCAGCTGCTCCCGCACGATCCGGTAGAACACCCACTTCCCCTCTTTACGGGATGTCACGAACCCCGCGTAGCGCAGCGCTTGAAGGTGAAACGAGAAATTCGGTCGGGTCAGTCCGAGAATGTCCTGCAGTTCGCACACGCACATCTCGCCGCAGGTGTGCAGCAGAAGCAGAATCTTCAGTCGACTGCCATCCGAAAGAGCGCTCAGGCGCTGCGCCAGCGATTCAACCTCGTCTGCCCGCGACAGGGTCCTCTTCGCCAGCGCTCCTCGCGTGAGATCTGTTCGGGGATACGTCTCAACCGCCATGCCGCCTCCTATCCGCTGCGTGGAACCTGAACCGGTTTCGCATCCGGCGCCGAGATCGGTTCAACAATTCCATTTATATTGAATTGATGTTAGTGTAGCTTGCCGCGTGAATAATATCAACAGTGGTCCAGACCGCTGCACGGCCTGTGGTAACACCCGGCGCCGACTGAGTGATCATGGCGGCGGCTTGAGGTTGACATTATGCCGGGGAAACGACCGTAGCGCCCGATAAACCGGGACGCGTGGATCAGGCGGTTGGTGATTCCCGGGACTGGAGTCCAATTGAAGCACATCGGAGTTAACATATGCTGACGACCTCTACGCAAAGGTCAGAACGTCTCGAGCCCGCCAATCCGTGGCCGATGTTTCACGCCGACCTGCGGCATACCGGAGTCGGCCGCGGATCCCGCGCTCGCGGCATTCTTAAATGGGCCTTCCGGACCGGTGGGCGGGTGCGATCCTCGCCGGCGGTCAGTGGGGATGGCGTGGTCTACGTCGGCAGCGAAAACGGCTTCGTCTATGCCGTCGACAGCACAACGGGCGAGCAGCGCTTCGCTGTCCCGATCCCCGACGCTGCCTCCTCGCCGGGTGTCGAGGGGCCGGACGGGACGGTATTCGTAGGGACCGCCAATGGGTTCCTTCACGCCGCCGATTCCGGGACGGGAGATCTCCGCTGGAGCTGCAAGCTGGGATACGGGGTGGTTCATCCCCTCTTGCCGGGGCCCGGTGTCATGGGCTACGTCCGTTCAGGCGGCAGGTTGTACGGAGTGGATACCACCGCCGGGCACGTGCGGTGGACCGTGCCGCTGGGCCGCCGGTCTTCTCCCCTGCTGCTGGACGATGCGCTCTACGTGGGTTCTCGGACGCATGTCCGGGCGCTGGACGCCATTACGGGCGAAGAGCGATGGGCCTTCGACACAGGGACGTACCGCACTCCAACAGGCCACACCGAGCCGTTCGCCGTCGTCGCCATCGAGGCCGGGCCGGGGAACCTCGTTTACGCCACGATTGCAGCCTGGACGCTCACAGGTCCACAGGAACATACGTTGCGAGCGATGGACCGCGAGACTGGCGCCGTGCGGCGGACGTTTGTCGTCGCCGGCCGCGGTTGGCGAGGCCCCATTCTATCTGGCAGCCTCGCCATAGTGGGGACGGGACAGGCTCTGTTCGCACTCGACGCCGCGACCGGGCCGCTGAAGTGGAACTTCCAGGCAGAGGGAGGCATGGCGCCCCCGGCCGTCACTCCGGACGGCCGCATCTATCTCGGCGCCAGGGAGGGAGTCCTCTACTGTCTGGAGCGCAGCACTGGCGACCAGTTGTGGCGGATCGAAACCGGGGGGGAGTTTCGGTCTGGCCCCACGATCGTGTCGGATCGCGCGGTAGTGATCACCAACGACGGTGTACAGGCGTTCAACAGCGCTACCGGCGCGATAGAGTGGCACGTGAGAGAATCTCCATTACCCCAACGGCGCCCTCTGCCGGGCCCCGACGGAAGCGTGGTCGTATTGCTGGAGAATAGGAGCGCGGCGCTCGATGCGGAAACGGGGGTGGAGCGATGGTCTTTTCCCGGCAGACACTTCACGATCGCCTCGAGCGGCGCTGTGTATGGCGCCGGCTTCGACGGCAAGCTTTATCGGCTCAACGCTATCAACGGTTCGAGAGAATGGATTTTCCAGCCACCGGGCCCGGTCTATTCATCCCCAGCGCTCGGCGCCGGCGGCGCGCTCTACGTTCAGGGCGGCGTGGCGCTTCATGCCCTCGACCGGCAGACGGGAGCCAGCCGCTGGACCTATCGCATGGGCGGCGCGATGAAGTCCTCTCCAGCGCCATGCCGGTACGTCTATATCGGGACCTGGGACGACCACGTGTTCGCGCTCGACGCTGCCACCGGCCAACGGCGGTGGACACTGCACGAGCAGGATGGCTTCGACACCGCGCCTGCCGTCGCCCCTGGAGGCGCTGTCTACGTGGGCGGCTATAGCGGCGCTCTCTTGTCCCTGGATCCGGAATCGGGCGAGGAGCGATGGTCGGCGGATGACGTCGGAAGGATCGACTCCTCCCCCGCGCTGGGCGCCGACGGAACGGTCTATTTCGGCCGATGGAACAACCGGGTCTGCGCCCTGGACGGATCGACCGGAGCGGAGCGCTGGAGCTTCGAGACCGGTGGACCGGTGCACTCGTCTCCGGCGATCAGCCCGCAAGGTGTCGTTTACGTCGGCAGCGATGACGGTAAGATCTACTCCCTGGACGGCGCTGAGGGAACGCTGCGATGGTCGTTCCAGACCGAAGGCCCCGTAGGATCCTCGCCTGCAATCGACGCTGCGGGGACGGTCTACGTGGGCAGTGACGACGGGAATCTATACGCCCTTGACGGCCGGACCGGCAGCCTGCTCTGGAGCTTTGCGACCAGCGGGCCCGTCTTCTCGTCCCCGGCCGTTGACTCGGATGGGACGATCTACGTCGGCAGCGATGACGGGTGTTTGTATGCCATCGGGTGATGGTCCGCAGGGCCTTGCCCCGTGCCCGGCGCGGCAGCTCATCCGGCGCCATAGGGAGAAGCGAAATGCCTGATTGGGAACAGATGTACCGTGAATCAGACGTGGAGTCCATGCCCTGGTTCAGCCCGGACCTGGACCATGATCTGGCGCGGGCGCTGGATCAGTTGGGGATCCGGTCGGGGCGAGCGCTCGACCTGGGCGCCGGGCCGGGTACCCAGGCAATGGGCCTGGCGGAGCGCGGCTTCACCGTAACGGCCACGGATATCTCTGCCACCGCGGTGCAAAAGGCTTCGGACCGGGCGCGGCAGAGGGGTCTGACCGTGACCTTTGTTCAGGATGACATCCTGGCAAGCCGGTTGGAGGGGCCGTTCAACTTTATCTTCGATCGCGGCTGCTTCCACACTCTGGAGCCGGACCGGCGCGAAGACTATGTGCGAACCCTGTTCGCGATCCTGGTGCCCGGCGGGTTCCTCTTCCTCAAATGTTTCAGCGTTCGGGAGCCGGGAGATTACGGACCTCACCGGTTCACGCCGGAAGCCATCCGTGCTCTCTTCGCCGGCCCCTTCGAAGTCCACAGCATCGAAGAAACGGAGTTCCACGGCGCCCGGCAGCCCAACCCGCTCGCCGTGTTCAGTGTGATGCGGCGCAGCCCTCAATGAGCTTGCGGAAGACCTGCTAAAAGCGAACACGAAGGGCGCGAAGGTAACCGAAAAGGAAAAAGTGGTCTCCGAAACCGGGCCGCGACGCGTCGCCCCGGGGTCCCCACCGGCTGCCCCGCCCCACGAAGCGGTACGGAGCACCCGCCGCCACATTCCGGGCTGGACAGCCAGGGCCGGTCTCACGCACGCAGGCCCTAAGAGCGTGTCAAGAAATGTCTAAAATGGGAAAACCAATGGCATGGAACGAAAACCGTATCCGTCTGATCTTACGAACGAGCAGTGGCATCAGATCGAAAAGGCGCTGCCGCCGCACAAGAGCAAGGCTGCTCGCCCGA
>DASRZA010000111.1:0-6141 GCA_035686845.1 Armatimonadota bacterium
CGAGATTGAGAAGGAAGCATAGAATGGCAGTCGCACCAGCACAGGTAAAAGAGCTCCGCGAGCGGACGGGCGCAGGTATGATGAATTGCAAGAAGGCGCTCGAGGACTCGGGCGGAGACATGGATCGCGCGATCACGATCCTGAAGGAGCAGGGCATTGCGCTGGCGGGCAAGCGTGCCACTCGCGAGGCCGGTCAGGGGATCGTCGAAGCCTATATTCACGCCGGCGGTAAGGTGGGCGTCCTGGTGGAGTTGGATTGCGAGACCGACTTCGTCGCCAAAACCGATGAGTTCAAGCTGCTGGCCCGCGAAATCGGGATGCAGGTCGCGGCGATGTCTCCGGAATATGTCTCTCCGGACGAGGTTCCGACCGACCGGCTCGAAGAAGAGAAGAGAATCTTTCGACAGCGGGCGCTGGAAGAGGGCAAGCCGGAGCATGCGGTAGACAAGATTGTTGATGGGCGAGTCGAGAAATTCCTGTCCCAGATCTGTCTTCTGAATCAGGCATACGTGCGCGATGATAAGCGCACCGTCGGAGATCTCGTTAGCGAGGCGACCGCGAAACTGGGTGAGCGAGTCGTAGTACGCCGGTTTGCGCGATACCAGGTTGGAGAGGCTGCTCGCTCATGACGGCGGAGTCCGAACTCGACGCGGCGGCGCACGGCAGCGAGACGGCGCCGCGCTGGAAGCGGATCCTACTGAAGGTCAGTGGTGAGACCTTTGCCGGAAACCAGGGGTATGGCATCGATCCGGATGTCGTGCGCCGTGTCGCTGCTGAAGTGAAGGAAGTTGTCGAGCGCGGCGTACAGGTCGCCATCGTGGTGGGTGGAGGCAATATCCTTCGCGGATCACAGGCGGTGGGAATCGAGCGAGCGACGGCCGACTACATGGGGATGATCGCGACGGTGCTCAACGCGCTCTCGCTTCAGGACGCCTTGGAGGTCGTTGGGGTGACGACGCGGGTCCAGACGGCGATTGAAATGCGGCAGGTTGCCGAGCCTTATATCCGGCTGCGCGCGCTCCGTCATCTCGATAAGGGACGCGTGGTGATCTTTGGCGCTGGCACGGGTAATCCCTTTTTTACGACTGATACTGCAGCGGCTCTCCGGGCACAGGAAATCCGTGCGGACGTATTGATGAAGGCGACCAACGTGGACGGAGTCTACGACAGTGACCCGAACACCAATCTTCACGCCGAACGATTCAGTCAGTTGACTCACCACGACGTGATGGTCCGCAATCTGAAGGTGATGGATTTAGCGGCCATCTCGCTGACGATGGAGTCGAAGATGCCAATACTGGTGTTTAATCTTAATATACCCGGCAACATCGTCCGGGCCGTCTTCAATCGTCCGCATGTTGGGACGTTGGTTTCAACGGACAATTAGTGTTACTGCCTCGAAGCGCCGCGTGCGAGTACGGTTTTCGCTTCACATGCGGCGCTGCGGCGTGGATCGTTCAATACCCGGCCGATCGCTTCCGCCAGATGTTCGGGAGGGATGGGCGGGGATCGGAGGAGAGAGAGATGCCTGAGAAGCTGGTTCGAGATGCCGAAGAGAAGATGAAAAAGGCGATCGAGGCCACACAGCGCGACTTCGCTACGGTGCGAACCGGGCGAGCCTCACCTACCGTGCTGGAACGCGTTATGGTGGATTACTTTGGAGCCCCTACGCCCATTAATCAGATTGCCTCGGTGAGCGCGCCGGAGCCGCGGCAGCTCGTGATCGCGCCATGGGATAAGAATATGCTGGGTCCGCTTGAAAAGGCGATCCAGAAGTCGGATTTGAATTTGACTCCCACAAATGATGGGCAGGTGATACGGATCAACTTTCCGCCACTTAACGAGGAGCGGCGCAAGGAAATGACCCGGCTCGTCCATAAGAAGGCCGAAGAACACAAGGTCGCTCTCCGGAACATCCGTCGCGACACTAATGAGGAAGTGCAGAAGCAAAAGAAGGCCGGAAACTTTTCGGAAGATGAAGCGAAGCGCCTCGGTGACCAAATCCAGAAGCTGACCGATCGATACGTGGATCAGGTTGAACGAATGCGCGCCGCCAAAGACGAAGAGATTATGGAAGTCTGATTTCTTGCGCTATGAGGTTTTTCCGGAGTTCTGTTTGCGGAGTCCTTAAGGAAGTCTGAAGTGCCGCATCTCCAATCCACTAATGTCCGCCGGGATCCGCCACCTGTCGAAATCGACACGAGCCGGCTTCCGGGGCACATCGCGATCATCATGGATGGAAACGGCCGCTGGGCACGGCGGCGCGGCCTTCCCCGGATCGCCGGACATCGGCAGGGCGCCTTAGCGGTTCGACGGGTGGTGGAGGCATGCGGTGAGCTTGGCATTCCCGCCCTCACCCTCTACACCTTCTCAGCCGAAAACTGGCGCCGACCCAAAGACGAAGTCGATTCGTTGATGTTTCTCATTGAGAACGTCATTCGTCGTGAAATTCGGGAGCTGAACGACCGCGGGGCGCGTATTCGCATCATCGGCCGGCCGCAAGATCTGCCCGAGTCTTTGCGGGAAGAGCTTCGACGGGACATCGAATTGACTTCCCATAACGATAAGCTGCTGCTCAACCTGGCGATCAACTATGGAGGACGCACCGAGATCCTGGACGCCGCGCGTGCGCTTGCCGAGCAGGCCAGATCGGGGACCCTGGCGCCCGAAGATATTACCGAGGAACTGTTTCGCAAGCAGCTCTACGCGCCGGATCTTCCGGACCCGGACCTCCTCATTCGTACCGGCGGCGATATGCGAGTGAGTAATTTTCTACTCTGGCAGATCGCCTACTCCGAAATATGGGTGACCGAAACCTACTGGCCCGACTTCGGACGCGACGAGATTCTTCAAGCCATCGCTGCATTCCAGGAACGGGAGCGCCGCTACGGCGCTTTGGCGAACCGCTGATGGCCGGACGTCCACAGATCCCTGCAATCTCTCCTTTCCACCACGGAATGAATCTCGCCCGGACCGCCGTCCATCGCCTGGTGGGAGGCCTCAAGTTATGACCCTCGACACCACTGATTCCTCCAGACCGAGGGGTGTGTCGATCTTAGGCTCAACCGGGTCCATCGGTCGGCAGGCGCTTCAGGTGGTGGATAGGCGCCCCGACCGGCTCAAGGTCATCGCCCTTGCCGCCGGTAGTAACGTCAAGCTATTGGCCGCGCAAGCCGAGAAGTACCATCCCCGATTCGTCGCCATCGCCGATACCGCCCGCGAGGCTGAGCTCAGGGACCGGCTGACGCATCTGGATTGCCGCGTTGGCGCGGGGCCTGGCGCCCTGGAGGAAGCCGCGACTATAGAGGGTGCCGACCTGGTGCTGGCCGGCATGGTCGGCGCGGCGGGTATCCTACCCACGCTGAACGCGGTCGACGCGGGGCGCACGGTCGCGGTCGCCAATAAGGAAGTTCTTGTCGCAGCGGGCGCCATTGTGCGAGCTCGCGCGGCGAAGTCGGGCGCCGCTCTTCTGCCTGTTGACAGCGAGCACAGCGCCATTTTTCAATGCCTCCATGGACAGCAGCGCGCCGCTGTGCGCCGGGTGATTCTAACGGCCTCTGGCGGACCTTTCGCGCGTCTCGACTCCGCCGACCTGGAGAAGGTAACACCCGAACAGGCGCTCAATCATCCCACGTGGCGCATGGGCGACAAGATCACCGTTGACTGCGCCACGTTGATGAACAAGGGCCTCGAGATCATCGAGGCGCGCTGGCTCTTTGACCTTGCGCCGGCTCAGATCGACGTGATCATTCATCATCAGAGCATCGTCCATTCGCTGGTGGAGTACGCCGACGGATCGGTGTTGGCGCAGCTTGGTTGGCCGAGCATGGTTCTGCCCATCCAGTACAGCTTGCTCTATCCCGACCGGGCGCCGGCGGGTCTGGAACCACTGGATCTCGCCCGAGTTAGCTCCCTCACCTTTGCGAAACCTGACTTCGATCGGTTTCCACTGCTTCAATTGGCCCGGGAGGCGTTGGAAGCGGAACAGAATTATCCGGCGGCAATGAGCGCAGCGAACGAAATCGCCGTCGGCGCCTTTCTGGATGGCCGGATTGGCTTTACGCAGATCGCGGACGCCGTGAAGGCAGCCGTCGATCAGCGCGAACCGTCGGATGAAATGGATCTCGACGCCGTCCTTGAGGCCGACGCCGCCGGCCGCGCCACTGCCAGGGCATGGATCGCGGCCCATCAATCTTGAGGGACCGATCGTACGGGAAGGATCGATCGTGAGAACTGGCTCTGGAACCGGCTGCGACCCAGGCCGCTTGTAGATCGTCCGATTGAGAAGTGAGAAGAGTTGGCCGACTCCCCCATCGTCATTCCGGTTCGGCATCATTCGCCGGCGTGCGCGCGGCTGGTTCGGGACCTGATCCGGGAACACCAGCCTCAGGTCGTACTCATCGAGGGCCCTTCAGACGCTTCGCTCCTGATTCCGGCGCTCCTCGAACCTGACACCCGCCCGCCGGTAGCCCTGATGGCCTATTATCAGCCTGGATCGAGGAGTCCGAACCCGGAGTCGGTGGAGAATTCGGCGCCGGCAAGTCTCTTTTATCCCTTCTGCGATTACAGCCCGGAGTGGGTGGCGATGCGTGAAGGGAGCGCGGCCGGCGCCGAGATCCGGTTCTGCGATCTTCCCGCCGGCCCGATGCTGGCGCAAGAAGAGGTCGAGGGCCCAAATCGGGCCGAATTCGGGCAGGCCATCGCCAACTCTTACGGCTTCCGGACGCATGAGGAGTGGTGGGAAGCGCTTTTTGAAGGACAGCGCCACAACGCCGAGACCTTGATTGGCCTGCTGCGCGCGTATGGTGAAGAAGTGGCCGGCGCGGGAGACGCCTTTACCACGCTGCGGGAACAGTGGATGTGGCAGGCTGTAAAGGACGCGATGAGAGCGGGTGCGCCAGCGGACCGAGTCATCCTCGTGTGCGGCGCGGCGCACGCGGTCCGATTCCCTCCGCTGGCGGCCGGAAAACCAAAGCTTCCGAAGACGCCGGCCGTCGAGTTCGCCCTCACGCCCTATACCTATGCCCATCTCTCACGCCGGTCCGGTTACGGCGCCGGGAATCGTTCTCCGCTGCTGTTCCAGCGCGCATGGGAACTGGGCGATCTGGGGCAGGCGGCCGCAGCGGGACTCGTGGAGACGGCGCGGGCGCTGCGGGAGCGAGGCTGGATCGCTTCGACAGCCGATTCTATCGCCGCCTGCGCGACCGCCGAACAGCTTGCGGGACTTCGCAACAAATCCGCGCCGGGCGCCGACGAGATCCGCCTGGCGGCGCGGGCAGCCTGGTCGGTGTCCCAGGCGGAGCTTATGGAAGGAGCTCTCGCTGAATCGCTTGACGAGGCCTTGATCGGCACGGCGACCGGTAGTGTAGCCGAGAGCGCGGGCGCAACCCCGCTCTCCACCGATTTCTATCGCCGCGCCCGCCGCTTCTGGAGAAACATCGACGCGGAGGAGCGGGAGATGCTCCTGAAACCCACTGATCCGAATGATCGGGAGAAGAGCTTCTTTCTGCATCAACTCCGGATCAGCGGCATCGACTTTGCCTGGCTGCGTGATGCCCCGGCCCGGGCTGATCCGGGGGTTTCGCTCCGAACCCGGTACGAGGCCTGGATGCGGCGCTGGGCGCCCCAGACCGCCATGACGCTCGCGCAGCGATCTCCGATGGGCGCCAGCGTTCCAGAGGTGGCACGTCAAATCCTGCGTGAGGCGCTCCGTACTGGCCCGCCTCTCAGCCGGGCCGCGGCGGCGCTTCAGGACGCGGCTCTCTGCGGCCTTGAAGAGCTGCTGGACCCGGCGTTGGCAGCCGTAGACGCCGCCTCGGTGATCGATTCAGCCTGGGAGGATTTGAGCGGGTCAATTACCCGATTGAACCGGCTGAATACCGATACTGGCCTTCCGGAGGCCGTGCGAGCCGCGGCTTCCGGACTGGTGACGCGACTCTTCGCGCGGGCCTGTTCACACCTGCTGAATGCGGCGCGCTGCACGCCGGAACGAGCGCCATCCCTCGGTTCGGCCATCGCCGACCTGCATGAGATTGCGGTCGGAGCCGCGGGCCTTGACACCGGTCTCTGGTGGAACGCGCTGATGGGGGCGATGGAGAGCGGCGCGCCGTATATCTCGGGTCTCGCGGCCGCGCTCCTCCG
>DASRZA010000112.1:0-11129 GCA_035686845.1 Armatimonadota bacterium
CGGCCCCGAACGCGTCTGTCGGCTTTTGTTCACTCAATTAACTTCCGTCGTCTCCCAAAAGCAGCCATCCCACGCCTTGTAATTAGGAGGACCCATTTCACCTCCCACGCCCATCACCATCCAACCATGCCCAATCCCAGTGCAATCGCTCAAACACCCGCTCTCATTCTCTGGTCTTCTCTCTCTGGTCTTCCTCCGTTCCCGTGGCGCCGCCGTGGTAAAAGAGAATCCACCTCCCCAGCGGATCAGAGTCTCTTCACCAACCCACGCTCCGACCACTCGATGTTAGAACACGCTTTTTTGTTCTTACTCTCTTGCCCTTTCTCTGCGCTCTCCTTCGAAACCTCTGCGCCTCTGCGTCGAATCTTTTCTCCCTTAAATCTTTTCTCTAAAGAAATCCGTCTCAAACCGTCTCATTTCCGCTCCCGCGAGCACGAAATCCGCCGCCGATACCACCCGATTCCCACCAAAACCGGCCCCAAACAGCCCCGAATCCACCCCAAACCGTCTCAAAAAACGGCCAGAATCGCGACAATCCAACGGCAAAAGCAGGCGCGAGGCGCAGGGCACACGGCGCGAGGCGCGGCCGTATCAAATACCCGGCATTGGGGCCCACGGCATGCTCACAGACGCGAGCCCGGGTTCATTGCCTCGACCAGAGGTCGATCATCCTGAGGCTCTGCTGCCGGTGCTTTCATATCACCGCCCGGCAAGACTCAGTCGCGGCGAGGCGCCCTCTAGTGGTCCATACCAACCAGCGAAACCGGCGGGGAGAAGCCGGTTATCATCAGCGTGAAGGATCTTGCGACCGCAGCACCACCACGTAGCCGTCCGGGTCCCGGATCCAGCACGCCCGGATGCCTGAGCTGCTGAGCTCGGCCGGGCCTTCCAGGATTTCGGCGCCCATCGACTTCGCCCGTTCGACTCCCGCATCCAGATCATCAAGCCGGAACCATAACGACACGCCATTCCCGTATGGCCGCGACGCTTCATTTCCCAGGTACAGATGTTCGTGAGCGTTCCAATCGTGGAGCTGCAGCACAATCCGGTCGCCATCCAGAATCCGTTCATATTCACGGCCGCCGTGGCCGCTCTGGCAGCCGAGCAGCCGCCGGTACCAGAGGCTGCTCGACTCCACGTCTCGAACCGCAATAAGAGGTTCAGATTGTATCATTTGATTCTCCCTGATCCACGATCCTGTCTCATATTCATTTCAAACAAGCGCCATATATATACTGTAGGATCCGAATCCTTTCGGCGATTTACGCGTGGGCGCCGACGCGGCCGGCTTCGGTGATTTACTAGGCGGCCATCAGGTCAAAGCGCGCCCGGATCGATGCCAAGCTCCCGGAGCTTAGCCCAGGCCCTCTCCCGGGCTTCGCGTTCCGCCTGGGCTTCCGCTCGCTGCGCATCGGCTTCCATCCTCGCCATCTCGGCGTCCATTCGCTGCGCATCGGCTTCCGCTCGCTGCGCATCGGCTTCCATCCTCGCCATCTCGGCGTCCATCTCGTGCGCTTCTGCCTTGGTGAGACGCTTCTCTCCCAGTGGGTCGTAGAGGCGTAAGGCGGCGCCATCAGGGACCAGCCAGCTATCGATCTCCTCACTCCGGAACCAGCCCCGGCTGTCCGGCGCCTGCTCGTACGCGACCCCATCCACATTCTTCCACATCCGGAAATGGCGATACCCCTTCCGCCGCCGAGCCGGGATCTCTTTAAGAGGACGGGGATCATAGTAGACGTACTCATGCACTCCCAACTCCGCGTAGCGCGCCGGTTTCTCGTCTACGTCTCGCTCCCACGTCCCCTCGGACGCTATCTCGAACGCTATCGCGGGCGGTACCCAGCCCGGAACGGACGGCGACCAGCTCTTCGGCCACTCCGTGCGATCTTCCGGAAGCACGTACCCTTTGAGGACCATCACGTCCGGCGCCAGAGGCTCTTCCCCTGAACCTTTACGGCCGCTGTACACGTTGACGTTGCACACCACCGCCCACCGCTCATCGTGAAACAACCACTGGAGCAGGTGCTTCAGATAGTCACTCAGCCAGTCCTGCAGCAGGTTGTCGGCCAACAGGTCCTCCTCGGTGGGATGGGTATCGTAGTAATAATGGACCTCGGGTTTGGTTATAACTGACATGGCGTGACCTCGAATAACCGCGGCCGGTTTTCTTGCGCGGACCCTGGAGAGATTCTACCACAGCCGGCGCCCGGTCGCAAAAGGCGTCCAGACCCCGGACGACCGCTGCGGCCTAAAAACGAACACGAAGAACGCGAAAGTCTTAGGTAACGGGTGTTAAGTGTTCGGTGTTCGGTGTTGGGTGTTAGGCGCCCGGTGTTCCGTGTTAGGTGTTCGGTCTTGGGGGCCGAGCGCGCGAAACCGGCCGCCGCGGCGCCGAGGTATGGCAAAGCGGCGGCCGTTTCCCACAGCGGTGTTCGTCTGGGACCCCTTCCGTTGGGCTTTTCCTTCGCGCCCTTCGTGGCCTTCGTGTTCGCTTTTCCGCCGTAGGCCCGGAACGCGGCGGCGCTCCGACCAGGCGCGGAGGCGTGAAGCTAAGTTGCGCCGGGTACGGGGAACTGAAGCGGATGTACGTGCGTCCGGGCTTTCGCGGCCGCGGTCTGGGTAAAATGATGCTGGATCATCTGTCAGCGTACGCTCGATCGAAGGGCATGCAGAGTCTCCTTCTCCAAACCGGCGTCTATCAAACGGAAGCCATTCGCCTGTACGAACGAATGGAGTTCATGCGCACCGCTCCATTCGGGGAGTACGGCGGCGACCCGCTCTGCCTGTACTACCAGAAGATCCTCGACTGAGGCGCCCCGAGGCGGTAGCTCCGCCGCCTCTGGGAAGCCAACAGTTTTACAACCATCAGGACAGAATCCATGTCACAGGCTATCCGAATCGCCACACCCGCCGATGCCGCTCAGGTGCAGGCGATCTATGCGCCCTACGTTGAAACGCCTATTTCCTTCGAGCAGGAGCCGCCCGGTGTCGAGGAAATGGGGCGCCGAATCGCGCGGCTGCAGGATCGTTATCCCTGGCTGGTCTGCGAGGTCGAGCAAGCGGTGGTTAGCTACGCCTACGCCAGTCCACACCGGGAGCGAGCTGCCTATCAATGGTCGGTAGAAGTATCGGTGTACGTGCGGGTCAATCAGCAGCGGAGAGGCATCGGCCGGACGCTTTATTCCTCGCTGTTCGAGATCCTTGCGCTGCAGGGATACTACAATGCGTACGCCGGCGTTACCCTTCCCAACCCCGCAAGCGTCGGTCTGCACACCAGCCTGGGGTTCCAGCCGGTGGGCGATTATTCGAGGGTGGGCTATAAGTGCGGGGCCTGGCATGACGTGGCCTGGTTTTCGCTCGATCTGGACCGGCGTCCGGATCCGCCGGCGCCGCCGCGGAGTGTTGCAGCCGTATTGAACCCCGGTTCGCATGACAGGACCCCACGCGAGGTGAATCCGTCCGGTCCCGAAGCAATGACCATCCGGGTCTACCGTGACCCTGATCGAGAAGCTGTCATCGCCCTCTGGCGCTCGGTGTTCGCCTACACAACCCCGCACAATGAACCGGCGCTTTCGATTCGCCGGAAGATGGATGCGCAGCCGGAGCTGTTCTTCGTCGCCGAGATGGACGGCCTGATCGCCGGGACGGTGATGGGCGGCTATGACGGCCACCGGGGCTGGATCTATTCGCTGGCCGTTGCACCGGAGCTCCGGGGCGGTGGGATCGGGACGGCGCTGGTGCGGCGCGCGGAGGAGGCGCTGGCCCGGATGGGCTGCCCCAAGGTCAACCTCCAGGTATTCCAATCCAACGCCGGGGCCGTTGCGTTCTACGAGAAACTGGGGTACCGCGTCGAAGAGCGAGTGAGCATGGGGAAGATCTTGTGAGCGGATCCGGGGAAGATGGCGGCGACAATATGAATCCGTACCATTCGGCCAATCGCAAAGGATGGGAGGCGGTTTCGGATTCCTGGCAGGCAAACATCGAGGAAAAGGGTCTGTGGCGTCGGAGCGCGAAGGATCCCTCGCTAATCCTGGCAGCGGAAGAGCTGCGATGGTTGCGCGACGTGGCTGGCCGCGACGCTGCGGTTCTGGGAAGCGGGGACAATCTGATCGTCTTTGCGCTCGCCGGGATGGGCGCGCGCGTGACGTCGGTGGACATCTCGCAGACACAGCTTGAGACCGCGGCCCGGCGCGCCACGGATCTCGAGATTGACGTCCGGTTCCTCTGCGCCGACGTAACAGACCTGCAGGAGCTTGCGGCCGACAGCTTCGACGTAGTTTATACCGGGGGACACGTGGCCGTGTGGGTGTCGGACCTGAAGCGATATTACGCCGAGGCCGTGCGCATTCTGCGGCCGGGCGGGCTGTTCCTGGTGAGCGAGTACCACCCGTTCCGGAGACCGTGGAGCGCCGACGGCGGCCGGCTTAAGATGGAGACAGTCTACTTCGACCGTGGGCCGTTCCGATTCGACCGCGGGCCCGAGGCCGGTTTGAAGGATCCCTTACCGTCCTACGAGTTCAACTGGACGGTGGGCGACATGGTTTCGGCGCTGGTCGCGGCCGGGTGCGAGCTGCTGGCGCTGGAGGAATTCGGCGAGGGGCGAGAAAGCTGGGAATCGGTCGATCTTTCCGGCCTTCCCGCGACGCTCCTGCTGGTCGGCAGGAAGAGGAGATGAGGCAGCGTCTCGGCAATAGCAAAATTCTTGATGAGGCAGCGCGGCGCTATTGCCCGATGCCGTGTATGAAGTCGGCTTCATATCTGGGGGCGAGGGTACCGAACAGACGGTCCCAGATCAACGTATAGAAGCCAAAATTATGGCCCGCGTCTGCATGGTGTTCCGAGTGAAAGGTGCTCGTAGCGATGAGACTCACCAGTGGGATTCGAATCCATGAGCGAGGGAACGGCTCCACGCCCAGGTGGCCAACCGCGCCAAAGGCCACGTTCAACACCAGGTAAAGGCTCATCCCGACCCAGGACGCTTGATAGACCATGATGACCAGCAGCCACAGCAGTCCAAAGCTCACGGTTTCGAACGGGTGAAGCACGAAGAGCGTGAGCGGCCGCGGATGATCGTATCGATGATGGGTACGGTGGAGTATCCGGTAGATCAGGGGCGTATGCGCGACGCGGTGGAGCCAGTACATCAGGAAATCCATGGCGAGTGTAAGCGCCACTAAATCCTTCACGATGCGAAGGTCCACGTCCGGACGGAACCTCACCCACCCGACACGCCAGAGCCAGAGACCCACGATGGTGACGGCGGTATTGATAACCACGGTTGTTAGGGCGAGGGCCACCTCGAGAGGCTCGATAGGCGCCGCCGCCTCACACACCGCCCGGTCGCGATAGCGCCGCATCAGGAGCCCGCCGAACCAGAGTGCGAGCGCGAAGACCAGAAAGTTCTCCGCCAGCAGGAGCACCGCCATGAGCGGCATCGGCAGAGTCATCAAGAGCCAGAGCAGGTACTCAATCACATCCCGATCCCCGGTTCTATCCACCGAGCCACGACAAGCGCACTCCATTCCCGCCGCGGAGCGCCCGGTAGCGCAGCCTCCCGCGTGAGACCTTCCCTCACATCGTCAGCGATGAGGTCTTTGAACTTGCGTCCCTCATGAGCTGCCTGTTCCCTGGCTCGCCGGTACACATCATCGGGAATAGCGATCGTCGTCCGCATGGGCCCATTTAAGCAGTTTGACGCGTAGGCGTCAAATCTGCGCGTTGTGGGTTGAACATGGTTCATTGGTTGTATGAGCCCTAAACCTGTGGTACGCCACAAGCCGCGTCCAACTCCTTCAATGGTAAGTTTCCCACGATCAACAAATCGACATCGCTCGCAGAAATCTCGTCGCCGCGAGCGACTGATCGATGAGTGAGGGCCACTGCGATCTGTGGCGAGAATGGAGCCAGCGCCTCGCGGAGGACATCATTGAGGCCAGCCGTCGCAGCGAACACTCCACGGTGCTCCTTCAGAAACGGGTACGACGGATCAGTTTGGTAGTAGACCTGGCTGCCATCCCCCGCCGCCCGAGGATACATCCCTGCGCCATTGACGGCAGTTCATGCCTCGCTTTTCCCTCGGGCCGTTTTGTCAGATCGCCGGTGGCATTGTCACACGCGCCTCGTGGCCGCCACGTCGCCATCGATTCCGGAAACAGTTATGCCTTGATCCGCGCCTCGAGTTTGTTCCGGCGGACCGCCCCTACCACCGGTAATACCGGTACGGATTGTCCCCCATCGGGAAATCCGTTCGGTAGTCGGGATAGTAGTACTGCAGGGTCTGGGCGTCGGTTGGCCTGGGCATAAGCGACATCGGGCCGGCGCCAACGCCGGTCGCTTGATGCCCCGACTGGTCGCCCGACGACGAGTCCACGCCGCCTGCGAACCCGCCGGCGTTGAACCGGTCGAAAATGCGGACGGCAATGACGTTTCTGCCGGCCTTCACCAGCTTTCCTGGGACCACGTAGTATCGCGGAGTCTGCCACCAGTTGGCCGTTTCCTTGCCGGTATGCCCGACTTCCACGCCATTGAAGAACGTATTGTCAAAATCGTCCAGTACGCCGAGCGCCAGGGTCATGTCCTTTCCCGATTCGTTCGGGGGAATGTCGACTTCTTTGCGGAACACCGCCTCTCCATCGTATTTATCGAAGAACGGAAGCATCTGGGGCAGCGTTACCGTCGTCCATCCCGCGGCGGGCGCGGTCTTCCGGACGAGCTGCTTCGCGAGCAGGGTGATTCCGGGGTCGGAATACGCCGTGGTATCGCTCGAGGCCGCGGGCAGCTGGTCCGTAACTTTCATCTGCCAGGCGCCGTCCAGATTCACGATTGTCGTATCGAGCGGATGGAATACCCGGCCGTCCACCCGGAAAGTGGCGCCCAGGTTGGCGAGCAGTTGCGCCACGGCGCGAGTAGAGCGCCAGCGAGTGTAGCGGAAATAGGTCTTCTGGTCGGCGTGGAACCGACCCGGGTCAATCTGGCAGAAGATAGCCACTCCTTTGCCCAGAACCTCCCGGCCGATAAGACCATCAGCGCCTGTTTCGGGTCCCGGTCTCAGGATCCAGGGAGGATTGTCCAGGTAACTCCTCCAGCGCAGATCGGACGCGCTCAGGCCCCTCGCTTCGGGCCAACTGGGCACGGAGATTGAGCCGGCGAACTGCGCCGGGGCCGGCTGAAGCGTGACTCCGAGCGGGCCCTCCGCCGTTGAGCGAGGCAGGAAAAACACCCTGCCGCCTGCCCGGACGTAGGATCTCAGCGCAGCCTCGTCGATGGCCGCATCGGAACCGACGAGCAGCAGCCCGGCGTCCCGGGCCAGCGTCTTGGACCGCTCGAAACTCACACCGATTTTGTCCAGCCATGCCGCCCCGGCGTCGCCTCCAACATAGACGACCTTACTCACTCGGGGCGCGAGCGGCGAGTGAAGCGCGTAGTCGAAAACCTGCGCGGCCATGCGTCGCGCCGCGGGATCAACGGCCGCGTGATCTTCCAGGTCAAGCGTAGAGACGATCAACCGTCCCTTTCCGAAGTCCAGCTCCATGAGCGGCGTATAGGCGAGGTCGAACTCGCACTCCAGCAGCGGACGCCAGCCACTGAGGTGAGGCTTCTCAATGGCGGCGCTGGTGACTCCGCCGCGGTTGCCCCAGTGCCACCCCGCGTACGGCTGGTTTCCCTCGTTCCCACGGAGAAAGGCGCCAACGTATTTGGGATAGGCCGCGATCAGGGTGCTGGCGCCGTTCCAATCGCGGAGATCGTCGGCGTCGAGCCCACGGCTCACCGCGGAGTTCATCGGAAAGACACGCCGACTCACGTCCGGGCACAGCCTCCAGCCAAGCGCTTTTGCCATCCATACGGGGTCTTGCTCACAGATCAGCGCGCGGCCTCCGGAGCGCACGTACGGCTCAAGCCGGGCCGCCAACACTGGTTCGGTCTTCAAAGCGTTACGCCCGATGACCACCAGCGGCGCCGGTCCGCCATTCCAGGGATGGGTGGTATAACCCAAAGAGTCTAGCATCTTCGTGGTCATGCCGCCCGGGTCGATAATCGCGATGCTGCCCTTCGACGGACGGTCGGCGCCGAACACACGGAACTCGAAGGTGTCATGATGGCGAGCCTGCCCTATGGCCGCGGTGAGCGTGATCTGGCCGTCGATTTTGGCGCTGGTGGTCTCGCGAGGCGCGGTGACCTGGATCGGCATCTTCCGGATCTCCGCAATGGCCAGCCTGCCATTCAGCTTGCCGCCGGCCACTTCTCTCCCACCGACCTTCGTGCTCCACGTCGCCGTGAATTTCTGCGGCTGGCGCGTATCGTTGATGAGGACGATCTGCTTTTCGAACTTCTGGCCCGACCAGAAGTGATGGTCTTTCGAGGTGTAGGCGCCCGGCTGCCCGGCGATCCATGCCAGGGTTGGGCCGTTGTCCTCTTTGAGCTTATCCTGAATCCACGACCAGGTGCGCATGCCGCCGGTGAGGCCAGCGGTGCGCCAACTGCGCCAGGTATTCGTACGGTAGAGCTGCTGGATCTTGTGCATGTCAGCGTACTCATCCAGCTTGTTCTCGGAGGTGTTGTAGAGCATTCCGCTCCGGAACAGGTCGTGAAGAAACTGGCGGTACTTTGGCTCCTCCGAACTATACGCGTCCGTCCCGAAGTAGATGGCCGCGTATTCCGTTAAGAGCGGTTCGCTCGTGATATTGCTGGTAAATCCATCGTGTCCTCGCCGGAACGAGCAGTCCACGGGCGTCCCAAACTCCACCATGGAAATGGGCATCTCACCGGTTTTTGCCCAATCGCTCAGCCAGTCCTCACGCTCCTGAAGAGGCAGCATGTCCAGGTAGCAGTTTATCGTATAAATGTCACCCGTGTAAGCCCCCGCGTGGCTGTAATAGACACGGGTGGGGTCCAGCTTCTTCAGCCCTTCAAACATGTCTTTCCCGGCCGCTAAGATTGACTGCCAGCGCTGGTTGGACTTATCCCAGCCATGTCGTCCAAGATGGCGCGGATCCTCGTCGACCGGGCTGCCGAAAAAATTGAACCCGGCGATCCAGATTACCGCCGAGGGGTGATTGCGGTAGTGACGCATCCAGACTTCGGCGCGCTCCATCGCCCGCGGGCGGTTCTGACTCCAGGTGATTTTGCCGCCCGGGCCCATCACGAACCGGTTGGCGTTGAGGATATACACCCCCGCCAGATATCCTTTGCGATCAGCGTCATCGAGCTCGGCGCCCGCGTCGCTGTCATCACCCCGGGTATCCACCGTGTTGGATCCCATCTCCCAGTAGTTTTCACCCACCTGCGGGCGCGGGCCATAGTAGAAGCAGCCCTGGCGCAGGCGGATTTCGGTTCCATTGAGGAAGAACTTGCGTCCCTCGACCCAGAATTCTCGGAAACCGAATTCCTGGTTAAACAAGTCATCCAGGCCCGCGCCCATCACCTTCAGCCGGAGGGTATAAAGATTGGGCTGGCCTACGTCCCACAGGCGCGGGTTTGCCCAGGGCCAAGAGAGTGTGACCGTCTGCGTTTCCGTCGCGTCCACTGGAGCGCTCGCCGTGAATGTTTTTTCCACCGCCCCCTTCTCGTCCAGCATATCCGCGGTGAAGCTGGCCAGGCCGGCCTGCGTGACGCCGGTCAGTTCCACGTCGAGAGAGATTTCCTTCTTCCGGGTTGAAGTGCGCACGAAGACGTTCGTCACGTGCGCTTCGGACGAACGGCTTTCTAAGAAGACGCTGCCGGTAAGACCACGGGTGGCCAGTCGGGCAGAAGAATATGTGACGTTGGCGAGCGCATTCTGCCAGAAACTGCCCACCTGTCCGGCGTCGGCGATGGCCGCTACCAGGACCCGGACATCCGCTGTCTTGCCGGGCGTTACGGCCTTCGTGATATCCACCGATCCCCACGGCCAGAGAACTCTGCCGCAATCGACGCCGTTGACGTAGACGATGGCGTCCGTGCAGACGCGGTCGAACCGCAAGCTAATAAAGCGACCCTGCCATTCCGCCGGAATCGGAACCTGGCGCTCGTACCAGGCGCGGGACACCGACGAACCGTCATATAGATCCCACTCCGGACCCGTGCCGCGTGCCACGAAGCTCGAAGGCTTGCCCTGATGATCCTGCCAGTCGCCGGGTACCTTAATATAGGCCCAGCCGGTCTCCGGAGGGCCGGTCGCTCCCTCCACTGTTGGATTGAAGCGCCAGTCGCCATCAAGAGAAACTTGCGATCTCATCGCGTTCACCGTTTCTATGTTTTCTTTATCCCAATCGAGCGCCGCGGGAGGCGCCGCGTCGCCCGGAGTGGTCGGCGCCGTAAGATTCGGCGTCACGGTGAGGTCGGTGATCTCGAACACGCCGGTGCAGTAGAACATCGCGGGCTGGATATTCAGGCGCGTCGCCCCCTTTGGCACCGGGAGCTCCACCGATTGCGTCACCCCGGGGGAGTCACTCCTCAGCTCAGGAACCTTTGGTGGGTAGCCGAACGAGCCGCCTTCGAAACTGAGCGCTACCCGGGCGTCGTGCCAACCTACCGTACCCGGTTTAAGATCCGTCGCCTTCATGCGCACGGATACGGTGAGCGACGCGATCTGTGGCGTGACCTTTACGAAGGCGTGCACGTAGTCGAGCTGGCGGGTGGCGTCGTGATTCTCGAGCCGCAGCCAGTGTTTGCCCCCCTCCGTGACAACCCGGAATTCCTGGTTGTTCGGAATCTGGAATCCCTCTGCCCACCCGGTGTTGACGCCGGGATTATCGAAGGTCCCCTGGGGCAGCAGATTTTGCTGGGCCGAGGCCCGGGCGCCTAGCAGACTCAGGACCGCGACCATCGCGAGGAGTTTAAAGTTCATGCTTGTTTTCCGGCGCGAGAGGTGAAGAAGGGAAAGGAATCGCTGCCGTTTCGCTGCCTGGCAGCCGCTATTAGGACGCATGGGCAGTACCCGCTTGTTACGCGGTTATGTGACACAGGCCGCTGCAGCGACCTCGCTGAGCGCCGGAGGCCTGAAACCGGTCAACAGCGCCGTCAAGCTGCCGGTTTCACCAGGTGGTACGGCTGGATCAGGACCTCGAGAGGGATCCCCAGTGCAGCGTGCAGTTTCCGGATCATGGCGATAGAGAGGGCGCGCCGCCGCTCGAGAATAGCGCGGGTATGGC
>DASRZA010000113.1:0-8203 GCA_035686845.1 Armatimonadota bacterium
CAACGTGCCCCTAACCCCCGATCATATGCTGAGTGAAGTTTATTCCCTCAGCACGATTCAGACAGAGCGGCCCAATCTCTGGATCACGGGTGACGTGTGCGTTTACTGGGAACGAGGGAATACCCGCCTGTACGTCGCTCCTGATGTTATCGTCGTTGACTGTCCCCCGCCGAAGCAGAAGGAGAACGTATACCTGGCATGGAGCGACGCACCGCTACTGTTTGTGGCCGAATTCGGATCGCGTTCCACATTCAAGAGGGACACCGGACCGAAGCTAGACGTCTACGAGAAGACATTGGCGGTTCCGGAGTATCTCTACGCCGATCCACCGAAGCGAGATCTGCGCCTCTGGCGGATGGTGAACGGGAGATACCGGCAAATTGCGCTGAACGCGCAGGGCCGGGTCCGGAGCGAGCAGCTTGAGCTCTGGTTTGGCTTCGACGAAGAGGGGTTCTTGAGAATCTATACCGACGATGGACGGATGCTGCTGACCCACGCGGAAGTCACTGCACGAGCTGAGGAATCAGACGCGCGAGCTCGCGGAGCGGCCGCACAAGCCGCCAAAGAAGCTGCACGAGCCAACGAAGCCGATGCACGAGCTGAGGAATTGGCCGCACGAGCCAACGAAGCCGATGCGCGAGCTGAGGAATTGGCCGCACGAGCCGAAGCCGAAGCGAAGGGCCGCCTGGAGCTTGAGAGGCGATTAGCAGAGATGGCAGCCGAGTTAGAGCCGCTGAAGCAGGGATAGTTTTGCACATTCAGATGGAGGCGCGGGCCAAGATAAACCTCTACCTGGCGGTGGGCGCGCGGCGTCCGGATGGTTATCACGATCTTCGGACGATCTTCCACAGCGTGTCGCTTGCGGACACGCTGACAATCCGGCCGGCTGACTCACTCATCGTATCCTGCGCAACTCCGGGCTGCCCGGAGGGTCGGGCAAACATCGTATACCGGGCGGCGGAGCTGCTGGCCGGCCGCGGAGGGATTACGCCGGCGGCAAGCATCGTCATCAATAAGCGGATCCCGATGCAGGCGGGTCTCGGGGGTGGCAGCGCCGACGCGGCGTCGGCGCTGGTCGGTCTGAATGCGCTCTGGAAGGCCGGAGCGAGCCTGGAAGAACTCGCTGCTATCGGATTGAAGCTCGGCGCGGACGTACCCTTCTGCGTGACCGGTGGCGCGGCGTACGCCGAAGGCATTGGCGATCGATTGTCGCCGCTGCCCGCCCTATCCGACGGCTGGATCGTCATCCTGAAGCCGGATACCAACGTTTCAACGCGGGAGGCGTACGCAGCGCTCGACGCCAACGCACGCCCGGTCGGACCCGATCCCGCGGCTGCGCTGAGCGCGGTGCGGAGGCGCGATCTCTCACAACTCGCCTCTGCCCTGTACAACGATTTTGAACCGGTCGCGCTGAATCAAAACCCAACCATCCGGCGGGCGCACACCGCGCTTCGAAAATGGCTGCCGGCGGCGCTGCTGTGCGGCAGTGGCGCTGCGCTGTTTGGGCTGGCGTCTTCCGAAGAGGAAGCCGCTCTCGCGGCAGCGGCGCTCGAACAGGATCAATGGGACGCGCGGGCCGCCCGGTTCGCTCATACTGGTTGGACGATGACGGCATTCGAGTAGGGACAATCTCTCTCTTCTTCGTCCCACGCTCAGTTTTTCTCGCTGTTCTGCGGCTCGCCCCGCAGGACCTCGCTCGTTCGACGCCGAAGTAAACGGTAACCCCGCAGTATTCTTGGAGAAGCCCGTGGCGCCGTTTTCAACTTCAGAGTCCGATCACCCGGCGCCCTTGAGCTCTGGCGATCCTGATGACGGGCCGCGGCGTCCGGTTACCTGGCGCGCAGTCCTGCTGGCGGTCATCCTGACGCCGCTGAACTGTTTCTGGATCATCGAGAGCGACATTGTTCGATATGTAGGCTTCTCGACCACCATCTCACTCTTCTACAACGTCGTCTTCAGTTTGCTGCTTGTGCTCGCCGCAAACGGGGTTCTCCGCCGCTTCTATCCTCGCTGGCGGCTGCGGCAGACGGAGCTGGTCACGGTCTACGTGATGCTCTCGATTTCGTCGGCGCTCTGCGGCCATGACCAGATTCAGATTCTAATCTCAATGATGGCGTATCCGGCCCAGTACGCGTCCACCTCTAACAACTGGGACGCTCTTTTTCTGCACCGGCTGCCCCAGTGGCTGATCGTCACCAACAAGGACGCGCTGCACGATTTCTTTGGCGGAAATACCACGTTTTATACCCGGCAGCATGTTATGGCCTGGGCCGGGCCGGCGCTGGCGTGGACCGCGTTCATCGTCGCGCTGCTTTTTGTGATGCTATGCATCAACGTGATCGTGCGGAAACAGTGGACCGAGTCAGAGAAGCTCACGTTTCCGATCATCTATCTCCCGTTGGAAATGACCGATGACAGCCTGCGGCTATGGCGCAATAAGTCGATGTGGTTCGGATTTGGCCTGGCCGGCGCGATTGATTTGCTGAATGGCCTCCAGAAGTTGATCCCATCGCTGCCCGTGGTCCCCACCAACACAATCGATCTGGGTCCAATGATTACCACGCACCCCTGGAACGCCATTGGGTGGACACCGCTGCATTTTTACCCGTTTGCCATCGGCCTGGGGATGCTCATCCCACTCGATCTGCTCTTTTCGTGCTGGTTCTTCTATGTTTTCTGGAAAGCTCAGTTAGTATTTTCGGCCGCGATGGGATGGGACGCGCTGCCCCGGTTCCCGTTTGAGGTAGAGCAGTCTTTCGGCGGATACATGGCTATCTGCTTCTTTGCCATCTATCTCGGGCGGCGGCACTTTATCGCCGCATTCCAGAAAGCGATAGGGCTTCCCTCCGAAGCCGACGACTCCCGAGAGCCAATGAGTTACCGGGCGGCGTTTTTGGGAGTGGCGCTGGGTTTCGCGGCGCTCGTAGGCTTTGGGCACGCCATGGGAATCTCCATCGGACTCTCCATTGCGGTGTTCTTCATCTTCTTCGCGCTCTCGATCACCATTACCCGGATCAGGGCGGAATTGGGACCGCCGGCGCATGATCTGCACATGGGCGGACCGGATTCCATTCTGCCGGAAGTGTTCGGCACGCAGCAACTGGGACCGCGCAACCTGATCGGGCTGACGATGCTCTACTGGTTCAACCGGGCCTATCGCAGCCACCCGATGCCTCATCAGCTCGAAGGCTTCAAGATTGCGGAGCGGACCCGGCTGAGCTACGCGCAGCTTGGGATTGCAATGATGTTCGCCGCCTTCTGGGGAGCGCTCTGCTCCTTCTGGGCGATGCTGCACCTGATGTATCAGAATGGCGCGGCCACCGGGCGGGTCGCCGGCCCGGTGATCTGGGCCTTCGGCCCGGAACCTTACAACCGGCTTCAGAGCTGGCTCCAGACACCGCGACCGCCGGATATCAACGCGACCGGCGCCATTGGAGCGGGGATTCTATTTGCGCTATTCCTCTTCGCCATGCGCGCCCGGTTCTACTGGTGGCCATTCCACCCGGTTGGTTACGCCATCTCGAGCAGTTGGTCCATGAACATTCTCTGGTGCTCGCTGCTGGTAGCCTGGATCATCAAATGGGCGCTGCTTCATTGGGGCGGCCGGAATTCATATCAGCGCGCCATCCCATTTTTCCTTGGCCTCATGCTGGGGGAAACCGTGGTGGGCGGTGGCTGGACAATCGTGGGAATCATCTTCAACTTTACGCCGTACTCTTTCTGGGTATAGTCGTTGGGGGTGGAGCGAAGGTGAAGAATCATGACCCAGGTTGAACAGCTTGCCCGATTTGTTGTGGAGGCGTCTTACGAGGATATCTCCGCAGAAGCCCTCGCGGCGCTGAAAGTGCGTATTCTGGATGCCCTGGCATGCGCAATCGGGGCAATGGATGGCGCCCCGATCGGAACGCTGCGGAGCTATACCGAGGAGCTCGGCGGCGCTCCCCTGGCCACACTCATTGGCGGTGGTAAGACGGCGCCGGACCGGGCAGCCTTCTACAATGCGGCGCTGGTACGCTATCTGGATTTCAATGACAGCTTTTTAGCAAAGCATGAAACGTGCCATCCGAGCGACAATATCGGCGCAGCGCTCGCCGGCGCGGAATACGCGCGCGCCGCCGGCCGGGATCTCCTGACGGCTATTGCGGTGGCGTACCAGGTCCAGTGCGTTCTTTCAGAGAAGGCGCCGGTCCGCGGGCGTGGATTTGACCATACCGTTCAGGGCGCCTATTCGGCCGCCGCCGGCGTCTCCCGCGCAACGGGACTCGACATCGCGCAGACAGCGAACGCCATCGCCATCAGCGGCACGGCCAACAACGCGCTTCGTGTCACCCGAACCGGCTCACTCTCGAACTGGAAAGGTCTCGCATTTCCCTGCGTGGGAGCGGCAGCCACCCAGGCCGCGTTCCTGGCGCGACACGGTATTACCGGACCGGCGGCGGTATTCGAAGGGAACAAGGGGTTCATCGAAACGATCTCCGGTCCGTTCGAGCTGGATTGGTCAAAGGTCGGATTAGACGCCGTCCCTCGCACAATCGTGAAACGGTTCAATGCTGAGGTCCATTCACAATCGGCGATAGAAGGCCTGTTAGAGCTGCGGCAGAAGCATCATATTAACGCCAGGGACGTGGATTCCATTCATCTGGAAACCTTTGACGTGGCGTACAACATCATCGGTGGGGGTGAAGAGGGAGAGAAAAAGTCCATCCGCCGCAAAGAAGAAGCCGACCACAGCCTGCCCTACCTGCTGGCGGTTGCGCTGCTGGATGACGGCGTGCTTCCGGCGCAGTACGCTCCCGAAAGAATTGTGCGGGAGGATGTCCAGACGCTGCTTCGCAAGGTCACGGTGGTTCCGGACGAGGATCTGAGCCGCCGCTTCCCCGAACAGATGCCGTGCCGCCTTACGGTGCAGATGCGGGATGGCCGAGCCTTCACCGTTGAGAAGACCGATTTCATTGGCTTTACCACCCGCCCATTATCGTGGGAACACGCCTGTGATAAGTTCAGCCGGCTGACGGAGGGGTTTGCCGCGGAGAGCTTAAGCCAGGAGATCATAGCGGCTGTGGATCAACTTGAAGACATCACGACGACAGATTTAATGGCGATCCTGGCGAGAGCCGGAAACGCGACAACAGGAGACGCGAGAACAGGAAAAGGATAACAGTCATGGCAGAACGCGCTTTTTCATCCCTCCGGACGAATGATCGGCAGGAGAAACCGCGATCCCGCGGCGTGACCGAGATTCGCGGACCCTATTACACGCCCATGGGCCCGCGGTATCTGGAGGACATTCTTGAGACAATGGGCGCCTACGTCGACTCCCTCAAGTTCGCGGGCGGGTCCTTCACTCTCATGCCGCCGGCGGTGCTGCGGGCCATTATCGAAACAGCGCACCGGCACGACGTGCTCGTGTCCACGGGAGGTTTTATTGAACGGGTGCTGACTCAAGGCGCCGACGCGATAGATTATTATTTCAAAGAATGCCGGGAGTACGGGTTCGACATCGTAGAAATCTCCTGCGGCTTTATCACGATTTCGACCGATGACTGGCTGCGACTCATTGAGAAGACGCAGAAGGCCGGCCTCAAGGCCAAGCCGGAGGTGGGAATACAGTTCGGCGCTGGCGGGGCCACCTCGGCGGCTGAGCTGGAGGCTGAAGGAACACGTGACGTGGATTGGGCCATCGGGCAGGCGAAGCGATTCCTTGATGCCGGCGCCTATATGATCATGATCGAATCAGAGGGCATCACCGAGAGCGTTACCCACTGGCGAACCGACGCTGCGGCGAAGATCGTCCAGGGGCTCGGATTGGAAAAAACGATGTTTGAGGCCGCCGATCCCGAAGTTTTCACCTGGTACGTGAAAAACTATGGGCCTGAAGTGAACCTGTTCGTGGACCACAGCCAGATCGTCCAGCTCGAATGCCTTCGATCGGGCCTGTGGGGCGTCAAAGACGTGTGGGGAAGAATTCTGACTTATAAGGAGTAGGTAGGGGCAGGTTCGAAACCCGCCCCTACTCCCGTCCGATCAGGCGGCCGGCAGCCGCCCCTTGAGGTTTTCCGGGCGGAACGGACCGGGCTCAGCAATAAGCTCCCGGGCTTTGTCCACCTGGCCCCAGACATTCCAGAGAAGCACACCTCGCACACGGCCGGCTCTCAAATAGTAGATGACGCCTTCCCGATTCGGCTCTTTCCAGTCAGCGAATGTCTCGAGCTGCGAATCCAGCTCGCCCACCGCCTCATAACCCAGATCGAATAGGTCCGAATAGAAGAACGGCAGGTGGTGATACGGTTGAGGATTTCCGGCCATCGCGCGCCCGGCCGCATCTCCCATCGTATTGGCGTTGTCCTCATGCTCTACCCGCATCCGACGATTCAGCGCCTGGTTATAAAAATTCGCTGCGTCTCCCGCCGCGTATATATTTGGGCATCGGGTTCGCAGGAATTCATTGACCACGATACCGTTATCCACCTCCAGATTGGCCTTATCGGCCAGCTCAACGTTCGGAACGATCCCGAGCCCGGCGACAACCCCATCCGCCGCGATCTTCTTGCCGCTCCGGGTCTCGAGCGAATAGCCCTTATCGGTCTTTGCCGCGGAAGCGATCATCTCGCCCGGAAGCACCTCAACCCCTTTCTCACGATAAAACCCGTTCAGGAACTGCGCCAGGTCAGCCGGATAGACCCGGGCGCCGATGGCGTCTTCCGGAAAGGCCATGGTCACTCGCTTACCATTCATCGCCAGCGCCGCGGCGATCTCAGATCCGATAAACCCTCCGCCGATGATGAAGAAATGATCGCGCTTTTCGGTGAGGCTGCGCAGATACTGATAGTCGTCGAGAGTACGATAATAGATAATGCCCTCGACATCCGGTTTCAGGCGCCGGGGCGTTCCCCCCGTCGCCAGCAGCAGCCTGTCAAACGTAAGCTCCAGACCATCCTGATCGACGATACAATTCTTTTGCGTATCGAGCGAGTGCGCCCGGCGACCTGTTCGCAGTTCCAAACCCGGCATGTCGATCGCGCGCCAGATACTCTCGAGCTTTTTATCTTTCCAGAGCCCCTTGGAAAGCGGCGGCCGATCATAGGGCGGGTGAGGGTCATCACCGATGATGCAGATGGGCCCCTCCGAATCAACCTTCCGAATGCCGCTCGCCGCTGCGGCAGCCGTCATCCCGCCGCCAACAATGACGTACTTGAAATGTTTGGATTGAGGATACTCTGGCATGGTTTTCGATCTCCTCTGAAGCGGGTACGGTTTTAGCGCCACCAGCGGCGCCGGCCCGGCGTTTGAGGCGCCTGCCGCCGTTCCGTCAGCGCGCCCACTTTCGCGATACAGTATAACGCGGAGTTGGCAACTGCAGATCTGTCCCTAACGCCGGCAGTGGCCGGCGGGGCCGGCAGTGGCCGGCGGGGCCGGCAGTGGCCTCCCCTTTATATTTAGGGAAGGAAATTGTCTACCACTTTTTCTTTTGACCCGTTTAAAGTCGCTCGGATCTGTTTGCGACACCGCTCCTCACGATAAGCGAAGTTCACTGCCGGCCCGGTGTTCTTGAATGCGTGTCCGAAACCCAGGCGAATGCGCCCGGAGATGGAGGTTCTAATGACTGAGCAGCGCAATGATAGTGTCTCCTCCGTACCCCCCCCCAACGCGTCGTAATCGTGCGTTAGATTCGCCTCAAGTCCGACGAGGCGTCGAGCTTTCATGCCGGCGCCTGCGCACGGCCGGCCCCCCTGAGCGAACGAGGGGCAAACCGTACGCCCATCCATCCGTTTTCGCGATTTTCGCCGCATTTGCTGCTCTGATCCTCCCAATAGCCGCGCCGGCCGCAGGCCCCCCGACCCCCAATAATGGGGGAGTCCTCGCCCGGTACCCGCGCCCTGCTTCCTTTCCGACCGCCCGGCGTGCGTCCTCCTCCGTCCTCCGTCCTTCGTCCTCCGTCCGCGCCCCGACCTCTCCCGGCCTCTCCCCGAAACGGGAAGAGGAGTCAATTCGCCGTCCTCCGTCCTTCGTCGCTGTCCGGCCACCACGCCGGCTACCCGGTTCGTTTGGCGCCTCGCGCCTCACGCCCCACGCCCGTGACCCTTCTCGACGAAATGGCGCATCTCACGCGCCGGGTGACTCCCGCGGAACTCGCGGTCTGGAAGACCGAGCTGCACCGGGGCCATCTGACCGCAGACAGAGCGGCGAAGCTGCACATCTGGCT
>DASRZA010000114.1:0-6877 GCA_035686845.1 Armatimonadota bacterium
TCAATTGGCCTGATTCCTTCGGTCTCTAAATGAGCGGCGGTCATCGCCCGCGAGATTTCGGAATCAGGTGTGTTCACATCGATGAGCAGATGGATCTCCGCCTCGACGAGGGTCGCGTCGAGTACGAAGGGCAGACTTTTCAAAGCTCGAAGAGCAAGGGCCGGACTCTCGGCTGCGACAGAGACGCGCCGCGTACCGGCTGGCGTGACCTCCGGAAGGCGCTTAAGCTCGCCCGGAGTTCCCGTAACCATGATTCTCGCCATGTAGATGTAGGCGATCTGGCTGCACCGCTCAGCCTCATCCATGTAGTGCGTCGTGACGAAGAATGTTCTGCCCTGCGCGGCGAGGTCGAAGAGGAGATCCCAGAGCGAGCGGCGCGCAACGGGATCGATACCTGCGGTTGGCTCGTCGAGGAAGACGAGAGGGGGCTCATGGATCAGCGCAGCCGCGAGGGCAAGCCGCTGCTTCCAGCCTCCCGAAAGCGTTCCGCTCGGCTGGTCTCTGTACTGCTGAAGGCCCACAAGCTCGATAACAGCCTCAACCCTTTCTTTCAACCGACTCCGCCGGAGTCCGTAGATACCGCCGAAGAACTCCAGGTTTTCACGGGGCGTCAGGTCGCGGTATAGGCTGAACGACTGGCTCATGTAGCCGATGGAGCGCTTCACGTCCTCCGGATGTTGGGCCACGTCGAAGCCGTTCACGATGGCCTGGCCGGCGCTTGGCTGAAGGACACCGCAGAGCATGCGGATGCACGTGCTTTTGCCGCTTCCATTGGGGCCAAGAAAGCCAAAGATACTGCCTCTCGCCACCGAGAGATCCAGGCGATCCACAGCGGTAAAGTCGGCAAATCGCCGCGTGAGCCCCCTCGCTTCAATGACGTTGTCTACGGCCATCGTCCGACACTCCTGACGGTCGCGTACATACCGGCTTTAACGCGCGCGTCCGGCTGCGCCAACCGGATACGGATTGCGAACTCCTGCTTGGCCCGCTCGTCGGGTGATTGAAGATTCGCGGGGGTGAACTCGCCGTGCGCCGCAATGCTCTCCACGACACCTCTTACGTTTCCCGGTATCCCGTCGATGGCGAGTTCCGCCGAGTCGTCAACCCTGACTTTAGCGAGCTGCGCTTCCGGGAGATAGACGCGCAGCCAGATGTCATCCGGGTTATCCTCCTGGATTACCGGCGCGCCGACCGCGACAAGATCGCCATCGGCGACCAGGATGCGCTCGACGATGCCAGGATTTGGCGCGCAGACGATCCGTTCCTTGAGGTTATCTAAGGCGCTTCTGGCCTGCAGCGCAGCCTCACGAACGGCCGATCTGGCTTTAGCAATGTCTTCGGGCCGGTTTCCACGCTGGAGCTCGATCAAAAGCGCCTTCGCTCCATCGCGCGTCGCCCGGGCGGCCCGGATATCTTCGGGCCGCGAACCCTTTAATAAGAGTTGAAAATTCGCGCGGGCGCTCAGCATCGCGTCGCGCGCCGCGTCGATGTCTTCCTTCCGGCTGCCGTTAAGGACGAGGGACAACTGTGCCTCAGCCTGCTTGTAGGCATCGCGAGCTTGGGCTAATTCCTCGGGAGGAGTTCCGGCTTCGGCGCTCTGATAGGCCTGCTGCGCATCGCGGCGCGCCGCGACCGCCCCATCGTAGGCAGACTTGTCCCGATCCAGATCCTGTTTCGCGATGGCGCCCTGGTCGAACAGCTTTGTCGAGCGATCGAGCTGCTTTTTCGCGAAGTCTTCGTTCGCGAGGGCGCCGTCGAGGCGCGCTTTGAGCTGAGCTCGCTCCTCGTTCGTGAGGCCGCGCTGCGCCTGCCGGTACTTCTCAAATGCCTGCGCGGCCGCGGCTTTCGCGGAAGCGATCTCCTCGGGCCTTGAACCGGCCAGGGCTTTTTGATAGAGTGCGCCGGTCTGTTCGAGCTGGAATCGGGAAGCCGCTATCTGTTCCGGTAAAGGCCCATTTATCAGCAGGTCAAGGTTTGCCTGGGCCGCGCGCAGCGCTTCATTTTGCCGGGTGATTTCTTCGCGGCGGGTCCCTCGAGCGGTTTCAAGATATTGCTGCCTGGCTTGCTCCACCGCCTGCAGCTGCCCCCGGTAGCCGGCATTCGCGCTATTCGCTTCAAGCTCCAGCAAGGTCTGTCCTGCCTTCACGACGTCGCCCTCTTTGACGAGAATTCTTTCGACGCGTCCACCCAGGCGCGAGGAGACCCTCGTCGGTTGGCTCTCGAAATAGCCGGATAGAAGGCTTTCCCGCTGCGCCCTTGACCGGTCGATGAAGTAGCCGCCGATCAGCAGTGCCATTACCAGAACCGGCACGATGATCACCCTCGGATTCATTTCCTTACAACCTCCACAAATGCCACCTTCGCCGGAAGGTCCGATGATACCCCCTGCGTGCGACGCTGAATTCCCCTAACTCCCGATAATAGGGGAGCTATTCGCAGCCCGGCAGTAAAATGTTCGAGGCGTCGCATGTCGCCGGCCCAGGCCCCGTCGGCGCCTCGGCAGTGTGTCAGGCTGGACTTTCGTTGCTTCTCGGAAACATCAGCACCTCAGCGGTGCAGGCGGGCAGCCGAAGTTCCAGCCGGGTACCCGGATAGATTCGCGCTTCGCCGCTTAGCAGCTCAGTGCATGAGAGCGGCCCATTGGTCGATAGAAAAGACGACAGATCCACCGTGATGCTCTGCGGATTGGCTACGTCGAAATTGCAGACCACGAGATATCCGAGCGCCTGCGTCCCTGCGCCTCGACGAAATGCGGCGATGATAGCAGGATGTCCCCCATCGACGAACTGGCAGTTCCCGCCGCGTCGGAAGGCCGGATGATCCGCAAGGATACCATTGACTCTGCCGATAAACCGTTCGAATCTCGGCTCGGCCGGATACTGCATCTTTGGTTTTCTGCCGATAAAATCGATCCGTTCGCGCTCCCCAAACTCCACCCCCTGTGGGATCCCGGTGGCCCCGGTGCCCAGCAATGCGGCCGCGACATAGCGAGGAACCGTCGAGTCAGCCGTACCGAATTCCTGCGCGGGCGCTCCGGAATCGTGTGACGTGATCGGCATATAATATCGTACATGCTCGGCCACGCGGTGAGTATTGATGAGGTATTCGCGAAGATCCGGCGCATATTTGTGATTCCAGGGTGTCGCCAGGATGAGGTTTAAGCCCCACTGCGGCCCGGTGCGCAGCAGTGTGGTTTCATCCGTGAAGTACTCGGCGATGGCGCACACCTCGGGATATTTCGAGTGCAGCTCGACGCTGAGCGCCTGGATGAAATCAGGGTCACTGCTGTGAAGATTGTCAAAACGCACGAACCCTCCGGTAACGCTGGCGTAGTTCGCCCAGAACAAGGCGTAATCGGTCATATACGCCCATATCTCCGAACGGATCGCTTCTGACGGGTGCTCGTAGTTGATCAGGACAAGATCGTCCCAGGTACGCCAGCCCTGTCCGCTCCAGTAACGCGCTCGCCGGAGTCCATCCTTCTCATCCTGGTCCGGGACGATCCAATCTGTCGCGCGCACGGCCATCGTGCTCTCTACGCCCACGTGGTTGAGAACCAGGTCGAAGCATAGACGGATGTTGAGCTTCCTGGCTTCCTGGATGAACTCTTCTAGCTGTGACAGGCCATCTCGCTGTGATCCCGGCGCCAGGTAGCCCGGGTCGACATCAAAAAGGTCCCTGGCCGCGTACGGGCTCTCTGATCGGCCCAGGGTTGTTATGGGGAGCAGATGAATGGCGTTGAAGCCCATATCCCGGATGCGACTCAGATCGGCTTTCCAATCGGCCAGCGTTCCGGAGACGGTGGGAATAAGGGTGTAGAGACGTAAGCTGTCCGCCTGCGGTGGATCGATCAGTATCCAGGCGTCGGGGACCGTGTCGCGCAGCCATGATGCGCCGCTATCCAGGGAGAACTCGGCCCGGAAGGAGTGGAGACCCGGATGCTGGGGAGTCACGCGGCACGTGAGCGTTCGCTCATCGGAGCGGACGAAGGAGACCTGATCCCACTCGCTGCCGCTGCTTGAGTTGAGCGTCGTCACAAGGCTCGCCTGTACATTTTCCGCAAGAGGCTCTTCCATGGAGATGGTCAGGGTAAGAACATCCCCGCGGTATGCGCGTGAGAAACTCTGATGCCCGACGGGATAGGAGCGGCGGATGTGATCGGAAACGGGGTGGACGCGCGGGCGCTCGGGCAAAGCGGGGATACTTTGGCGTTGGATGGGAGTGGGAGTCATATTCATGTTTCCTCGTCTGTGTGAAGATGATGGGCGCACGGGGCCTCGGCTAATGCTTTCCACATAGCGTTGGTTTCACGCTCCGCATTGAGCCAGTCCTGAACCGCGTGGTCTTCGTCTGCGAATGAAACAGGCTTGGTCTCGAGTTCTCCGCGCACACTTGCCAGGCGATCGTTAATCCGCGCATGATCGAGTGGGGCCTTAATGGCGCGTTGGGTCGGTTTGGCGATCCATTGCACTTACTCACTCAACACCTTGCGCTGGCTCGGGCCGGTTGTGAGACGGGCGATGATTTACTGCGACGTAAGCATCGGCAGCATGACGGCGACGTTCCCCATAGCGCTGGGTCGGATTCTGATCGAACGATTCGGCAAGCAGATTGTCAAAGGTCGGCTCGATGGCGATCACCCGCAATTCCTCTTCCTCGCAACAGCGCGGTGATGGGATCGGCCGAGAGGAGAGCCGCCCCAGAATCGCTGTCGGATAATGCACACACCTTATCGCCGTGGTAGTGTCGTTGATGACCGGTGATAGCGTGCGCTGTTCGATCTGGCGAATTCCGAAGGCGGTATCTTGTTCCACCTTGCGACGGGGGTGAATGCTGATGCCTCCGACGCGGAAATCTCTGTGGCAAACGTTGTGGACGCCGCCGAGGAAGCAGTGGACATTGCTCTACTAAGAAAAGACCTGGATGTTCTGGCGGACGGCGACCAGGAAGGCCGGGTCACATTCGCGAAAACGTCCAGGTACGAGTTCATGACAGCCGGCACCAATTTCGGCAGCATGTTCAGCTGAGTGCTCCGTTCTTAAGGAGCGAATCAAATCGGGTTTACAGTTCTCTGGCCCACCCGTCCGGGGGTTTGCCCCGATAGTGGGGGAGAACTGTAAACTGCGTTCGCGCTCATGCCGATCCTTGCATTAACGGAGCATTGTGCGCGCGCCGGTCATCCGGTTCCTAACGTAGTGGTTACCTTCGTAGGTGTAGTGTTGGTAGTCGCTTCTGGGAAAGGTGACGTTGGCGCCGGAATTTGAGACCATGCGCCGCTGCCCGGTGTTAAGGTTATACTTCCACGCCTGACCGTTGTACCAGTAGTACTTTTCACCATTGGAGACATACGACCGCTGGTCATTCTGGTTGCGCCGGGCCTGCTGGTTATTCCGATTATGCTGGGCCCGCTGGTTATTCCGATTATGCTGGGCCCGCTGGTTATTCCGATTATGCTGGGCCTGCTGGTCATTCTGGTTGCGCTGGGCCTGCTGGCCATTCCGATTATGCTGGGCCTGCTGGTTATTCCAGTTGCGCTGGGCCTGTTGGTTATTCCGATTATGCTGGGCCTGCTGGTTGGAGTGGCCCTGCGCGGAGGCTGCCGGCGCCTGGACGCTGAGCGAAGCGGCAGCCAGGACCGCCGCCACGATCGTCTTTATACCGCTCTGAGACATGCGTTTCATACGGGTATTGCCTTCCTCGATATGATCTGTCCCGCGCCGCGGGCTCGGCCAACTGCGACCGCGTTCCCGAAGATTCACCCGGAACTTGGGCGTCTGGGGGAACCCAGGAGGAGCCAGAGGAACTCGTAAGCTCAGGAACAGTGGGCCCGGACTTAACTCGGGCCGTAGGTGGGATACGCGTACCCGGTTACGTGGAATTTGAGGGTCCGAGCTGGCCCGGGGGTCATCAGGGAATTAGGATCCAGGCGACTCATTGCGCCGCCTGGCCTGACTCCAGGGTATTACCCATGCCCGCAGTGGTTGAAACCAGCGCGCCGGTTCACCTGGCGACGTCCTCTTTCTTAACCTCATCCTTAACCTCTTTCTCCGCCTCCAACCACTCCTGAACCGCGTGGCCATCATGACGGCCTTCCTGCTCATAGAGTTCGTAAGCCCGCTGCGCGATCTGCGGTGTCAGATCCTTTGGCGCCGCGGCCTGGGGGGGATCCAGAATCCGATACGCCAGTAGTTTAATACGGTCACTGAAGACCGCCCATACCAGGGCATATACCCAGACGAACCCGGCCCACTTCCAGCCGAGGGGCGGCATCAGGAATCCGTAGACCGCGATCAGTGTTGCCACGATCTGGGTTCCGAGCACAGCGATCCACAGAACGCGGGCGGGTTTGATGGACCAGAACGGGCCGCGCGTACGGGTGAGAAAGATCGTTAGATGTCCGGCAACGGAAAGCATCAGATACATCAGCGGCTGGAGATGCGGACGAGTGAGGTGGTAAACGTGGTCGCCAATGTAGAATAGGCCGAACGACGCTACGGGACCGACGACACCCAGCACGGTAGCGATCCCCAACACGAGGCGCATGTTCCAGGCCTCGGGCTGATCCTTATAAAGAACATTGTCGTAGGCAATGGACAGGATGGCGCCGTCGTTGAGGAGCGCCAGCATCACGATCATCACGGCTGTCAACGGATAGAAGTTGAAGATCAGGATCGCCAGCGTCATGAACAACAGCACGCGCAGCGTCTCGGCGATCCGGTAAATCGCGTAACTGTTCATACGCTGAAAGATGCGGCGACTCTCTTTGACAGCGTCAATGATCACCGATAATCCGGGCGTCGTCAGCACGATGGAAGCCGCCGCGCGGGCCGCGTCCGTGGCGCCCGAAACGGCGATACCGCAGTCGGCCTTCTTCAGA
>DASRZA010000115.1:0-6197 GCA_035686845.1 Armatimonadota bacterium
CGGTCCTCCCTACTCCGTCATTCCCGACGTCGATTATCTCACCCCCGCCTTTGCCATCACCGATGCGAATGGTGACCGGTTGGTGTTTGATGGGAGCCTCCATCCGTTTGGCGACATCCATTCCACGCTCGTCTCGCTGCAGGGCGGGGGATACCAGCTTCAGAACGCCGGCCCTCCCGGCCATCTCAAGGATCTTGGCTTCTTCACCTATACCTTCAGCGCCATGGCGGGCAGTCCCGGAACCTCCCAGCTCACCTCGATTGCGGACATCTTCGGAAATCAGCAGACGCTCAGCTACGGCGGCTCCCCGTACGTCACCGGTACCGACAGCTCATCGGGACGGGAGCTGCTGTTCTACACCGGGACCGGAGGTTATCTCGCCTCGGTGGACGCTCCCTCGGTCGGAGGAGTCAACACCCACACCACCACCACCATGGACAGCAGCGGCCATTTAACCGCCGTCAACGTCTACGCCGGCGGATCCGACACCCCGGTTCACACCGACAGCTGGGTCTATGGCGGACCCAACGGCGACTCCGTTACTCAGTCCACCGAAGGACTCGCGCAGGACAGCTTTAGCTATGTTAGCGACAGCTTAAGTCCCGATCCGTTCGGGCTGCCAACCCCGAGAATGAGTTCCGCCAGCTACGGCGCCAGCGGGGACACCAGCTCGTCCGATAATGGCGGGTCCATACAGGGGACAGAGAATTACACGTATGGGCCGGTGCAGAGCGGATATAACGGGTGGTCTCCGGCGTCCCGCACCAACACGATCACGGACGCCCGGGGGAATCTGACGAGCCAGCTCTTCGCCCTTTCCAACGACATCAGCGGCGCCATCAATAGCGTCCAGACCACCGGACCGGATTATGCCGGCGCGCCCACCGGGTCCAACGTCAGCAGCGTGACCTACAGCCCGGACATCACCAATCCCTCACAGGTAACAGCCACCGATCCACTGGGACACAGTTGGACCACCAACCTGAACAGCAGCGGAGAAGTGATGTCCGCCACCGATCCCCTGAGCCATTCGGTTTCGCTGGGATACAGCTCAAGCGACAGCCGGCTGCTCACGAGCGTCACCGATCCCACGAATCTGACCTGGAACTTCCATTATGGGGAAAACGGGAACGCGGCAAGCGACCTGACAAGTATTCTGGACCCGGCGAGTGTGACGCAGGCGACGATCAACTACAACAGCTTTGGACAGCCGATCAACAGTACGGTTCCGGCGGGAACCGCGGCTTCGGGAACCAACGAAGAGACGCAGTTCGGATACGACGCGGGGACCGGGGATCTGACCTCTATTCTCACGCCTCTCGGGGACGAAGCGACCGTGGACTCGTATGACCCGCTGGGTGATCCTCTTTCCAGCACGGTCTATCCCGATACCGGCAATCCAGGGACGTCCACATCCCCGCTGCGTACCAGCGTCACGTATGACGCGGCGCAGATGCCCACGCAGATCACGTCTCCCAACGGGAACAGCCTGATCCCTACGTATAACAACAGCGTTGCGACCGGTTACACCCTTGAGAATGGGGCCTCCACACTCGCCGGCATCAACTTCTCAGTGGATACCCGCGGCCGCGTCTATTCCGTTTCGGACAGCGTGGGATCGTTGGAGCAGTTCCGCTACGATAAAAACTCGAACCTCACCAAATTGCTGGACGGTAACGGCTCAACCGTAACGCTGGCGTACGGGAAGAACGATGAACCGACCGGCATGACCTGGCCGGATGGCGTGAATCATACGGGCATTACGTATGATGCGGCCGGGAGATTGGCGTCGGCGACCGATGAGCGGGGCATCCTGCGGAACTTCACACTCGACAACGCCAATCGGATCACCGACGTCCAATTCCCCAACTACTCATCCCAGAACGTCCATTTCACTTACGACGCGGCGAATCGACCGCTGACAGCCAGCGACGTGACCGGCGGGACAACCTTCAACTATGACCCCACGCTCAAGCGGCTGAGCAGCGTGGTGACGACAATCAACGCCCTGCCGGGGGGCAGCAACCAGTCTACCGTCACCTACACCTACTTCCCGGATGGCAAACGGAAGAGCATGACGCTCACCGTGGGGTCGAATAACTACACCTGGAACTATACGTATGACGCGAACGGCAGGTTGAGTTCCGTCTCCAGCCCATTTTCGGAGACCACAGGCTGGAATTATGATCATGCCGGCCGAATGTCTGCGCAGACGGTAACGACCGCGGCGAACGCGCAGCTTCAGACGCAATATATTTATGGCGTATCGGGCCAGGGCGGCGATCCATCGACGGCGCCCGCGTATCTGCGAAACATCTATCAGACGATCAATGGCGTTAACTTCTGGAGTTATACCCTCACGCATTCTTATTTGGGCCAGTTGACACAGCAGTCCGGGAGCGGCAGCGCCGGGGAAACCGAAAGTGAGAACTATGGTTATGATCCGCGGGGCCGTCTGACCTCCGATTCCGAGCAGTACACGGTCGATGCGCAGCATAACTACAGTAACAGCGGAAGTTATGGCTATGACCTCGCCAACAACCTGGACGGCGAGACCGGTGGGTGGAGCTATAACGCTGACGACCAGGTAACGGCCGCGAACTCGGGGCTGGGAGGACTTCCGGCGGCGACCGGGTTATCCTATGACGCCGCTGGGAATTTGACCGGGCTGAGCGGCGTCACGATCGGTTATGACTGTTGGGGCCGGCTGACCACCCTGGGCGCGGCCAGCTACACTTATGACTTTGCTGGCAGACGGGTCAGCAAAACCGTCAACGGCACGACGACATTTTACGTGTACGACGGTACCGTTCCAATCGCCGAGATCAATGGCTCGGGACAGGTTATCACAGTCTATACCTGGGGACTGCAAGGCCTCATCTCCGACCGCGTGGACATGACCGGAACGCCCCAGAGCCGGTTCTACGAGTTTGATGGCAGCGGGAATACCCGGGCGCTCCTCGACCAGAATGGAACCGGGCTGAGCCGGGGCGCTTATACCGCCTGGGGCAGCACTTACGGATATGCGCCCGATACGCCGTTCGCGTGGGGCGGCCGCTTCGGCGCCTATACAGATACTCAGAGCGGGTTGATCCTGATGGGCGCTCGGTATTATGCGCCCTCGCTCGGCCGCTTTGTCAGCCGTGACCCCACCGGCTTTTTCGCCGGGGTCAATTTATACGTTTACTGCGGTGGCGATCCGGTCGATTGCGTGGATCCTAACGGCAGTTGCTATTTCCTCGTCACCGTACCGGTGGGCGCCGCGGTAGGCGCGGCCATTGGGGCCGGGATGGCCTGGTGGCACGGCGGCAGCGCGCACGACATCTGGGTGGGCGCAGGAAAAGGCGCCCTCATAGGAGGGATAGCCGGGCTGACGGGAGGACTGGCGGGCGGAGCAGCGGCCGGGCTGCTGGCGGATGCCGGGGCGAGCGCCGTCTGGGCCGGTGTAGGCGGTGGCGCGGTCGGGGGCGTCGTTGGTGACGCGAGCAGCCAAGGAACCGAGCTGGCGCTGGGATGGCGGAAGAAGTTCAGTTGGGGCGAACTGGCTATCTCCGGGGGAGTTGGGGGCGTTGTAGGGGGCGGCGCCGGTTGGTGGGCCGGTCGTGGCGCGGCGGTCGGTAGCGGGACCGTCTGGGATCACATACAGCCGACGAGCGAAAACTACCCCGGGACGGTTCTGCCCCGCTCATTGCGACTGACCACCGAGAGTGGCGCCGAGTTCTGGATTCATGGGAACGCAACCGAACACATAGCCGAATATGCCGGATCGATGGCGAGGAGGGGCGCATCGCCGGAATCGATCAACCTTTCCACGCAGGTTCAACTTTCCAGCCTTCGCGCAGCTGTGAGCGCCGCCGAGCGCCAGGGGATTCGGTACGGCGGGCTCATGCGTGTGGGTGGCTGGGAGCTTGGATTTGGAAGTCCACGTGCTGAAGGCCAACTCCCAGTCTTATTCCACGCTCGGGCGGCGGGATAGGAGACCCTATGCTAAGCGTCATGGGCGTACACGCGGCGCGTGAGACCGCTTTTGAGTTCGACCCTTACGTGCCGCTGGTCTTCCGCTGCTTCGACACCGCGGACGACGTTCCCTTATATTGGATCGCCGGAAACTCGCACGATCAGCTTATGGAGGTGGGGCTCCACCCCCTCACCGGCGCCATTTGCAAGGTAGTGGCCACATCCTTGGGCCGCGAAATCGTGCATAGCAACGATTCACACTCGCGACATCCTGTCATTGCGCAGGGCGTGCCTATCTGCGATGTCAGTGGTTGGGACTGGGACCCTTACCGGTCCAATGACGGTGCGCGCTTCCGCGAGGAGGCGCTCCCATTCTGCGTGGTGCTTGGTCGAGACTTTTTATCCATTGCGATAGAGAAGGGCGGGCCCGCGAATGGCTATTACCGGGCAGGCAGGATGCTGTTTGGCGTGGACTCCCAGAATGATGTTTGTCGCTGGGATTTTACTTCGTTAAGCCCGCAGGAAATCACAAATGTCCGAGCAGCCGCCCAACTGTGAAGATTAAGCCGCATCGCGCCTCCGACTGGCGTCGCCGGCCCCTTCCATCATGCGGTTCGGTGACGGAGTCAGCAGCGACCGCCGAACCGCTGGCGGATGCCGGGGTGAGTTCTATCCGGGCCGGGGTCAGCAGCGGCGCAGTTGGAGGCGTCGTTGGAGACGCCAGCAGCCAGGGAACCGAACTGGCGCTGGGATGGCGGAAGAAGTTCAGTTGGGGAGAACTGGAGTTCTCCGGAGTGGCTGGCGGGGTCGTAGGAGGCGGCGCCGCAGCGTGGGCCGGTCGGGGCGCGGCGGCGCCGTTAGATGCCAACCCCTTAAAAGGCCTTCCCAGGGTAGGTAGCGCACTTAAAGATGACCTTGTCGCGGGGGGTAAGGGCTGGCCGACAGGAGCAGCCAAGGCATGCACGTTTCCCGATATCGTTGATAACTTCGCAGATTCTGCGACAGAATTCCCTCTGAATAGGGGCGCGCGGCTGTACCAAATCGAGGGCAGTAACAACGGCGTACCCGGCCGGTTCGAATGGATTGTTGATGATGGCCGTGTCACGCATCGCATGTTCGTGCGCGGCGCACAGTAAATGGCACCCCGATCCACCCATGAGATACCTGGACAAACTCAAAGCGGGTGGGCTGCCCATTGACTGGGCGGCGCTGCTGGTCGGCTGGGAGGGCGTCGACGAGCGCGGCAAGTTGATTTCCTCCGGAGAGGCCACCATATACGCCGCGGAGCAACTCGATCGCGCGCCACCAGAGGACTATTCAAAAACACTCGATCTCGCGGCGGCTGATCTGGATGACGAAGATGAGATACGCCGGGCACTTCGGGCGTTGGCAGGGAGTGACCCTGAGCCACGCGGCGCGCGTCCGTGGCGACTATTATTGTTGAAGGAGACTCTGCAGGAGCTTTCGGGCGACCCGATTCACGACCTCATCCGGCTGACCGACTTCTGGTCCAGCTTCGGATATCCGAACGATATGCCGCACGTCGTCCAGGGGGCCGGCAACCGGATGTCGCCGGGCGAATACTACACCGAAGCAAACCTGAAGGACATACTTCGCCGCCATCTCGAATGGGCTGAGAAGGAGGAGCAGGCCCTGCGTCAATCGCGACCCTAGCCCGCACTATTCGTCATGTGCTCAGATTGCTTACAGTCGCTCGCTGGCCGCATGAGTTCGTGCGAGCACAATCCCGGCAATGTGGCGTCTCTTGTGAATGGTCGGGGCTAGAAGCGTGGTCGAAAAGTCCTATATAGCGTTCCTGGCGATCCCGCCTACTCCCATATGCAGTGGCGTGGGCGGAGAGACGTCCTATGTACAGTAGTGCAGCGGACGAGCGAAGGCTCCGGAAAGTGTTAGAAATCTCATTTTCGGCCGGACTTCTAGATCCCTCCCGTTAGGAGGGCAACGGGATAACGCCGTTCTGCTCCGCTCGGCCAAGGGCGCGGTCGCCAATCGAGGACGCCAGCGCAATCGGCGTCGCCCGCGACCATGCGGTCGCGGCGCACCGGGCGGGAGAAACTGAGGAACGAGGCGCCGTGTCACGCTGGCCCCGGGGCCTGCGCGTCGATAGGCACAGGCAGGGACGCCTGCGCTACTGGTAGTGGCTTGGCGTGGTCGCGCCCCGTCCCCCGTCCCCCGTCCCCCGTCCTCCGTCCTCCGTCCTTCGTCCCCCGTCCTCCGTC
>DASRZA010000116.1:0-23000 GCA_035686845.1 Armatimonadota bacterium
CCGTTTGCCAGCATTCGATCCAGCGCCGTCCGGGCCGCCGCGGCGATATCCTGCGGAACCACTATCGGATTAACCACTCGCCCTTCCCTCAGATTGTCCAGCGTCCAGGCGAGGTAACTCGGATGAATCCTGTACATTGTGGAACAGGGGCAAACGACCGGGTCCAGGCAGAAAATCGTCATCTCCGGATGGTTCTCAGCGAGCCTGTTGACCATGTTGATTTCCGTGCCAATCGCGAACCGGTCGCCCGGCTTACCCCGGTTCACCGCCTGCAGGATATACTCAGTTGAACCGGATTGATCGGCGGCGTCGACCACGTCCATCGGGCATTCGGGATGCACAATGACCTGAATGCCAGGATATTCCCGACGAGCCTGCTGGATCTGTTCCACAGAAAAACGTCCATGCACCGAGCAGTGTCCCTTCCAGAGAATAATCTTCTTCTCATTCAGGGACGCCGGGTCGTTTCCCCCAAAATCCTCTTCGGGATCCCACACCACCATCTCATCGAGCGGCACGCCCATCGCCTTACCGGTGTTGCGGCCGAGATGTTGATCGGGAAAGAAAAGAACCTGCCGGCCGCGCTCAAATGCCCATTCGAGGATGCGAGCGGCATTCGAAGAAGTGCAGACGGCGCCGCCATTGCGGCCCACAAACGCCTTCAGATCCGCCGCCGAATTCATATACGTGATCGGTATAACGCTGTCGCAGCCGGCTTCCTGCAGTTCTTCCCAGCACTGCTCCACCTGGTCGATATTCGCCATGTCGGCCATTGAGCATCCGGCCGTTAGATTCGGAAGAATCACCACCTGGTCCGGTTGACTCAGCACGTCGGCGCTTTCCGCCATGAAATGGACGCCGCAGAAGATAATATACTTCGCCTCGGGCCGCTGCTGCGCCAATCGCGCCAGCTTGAATGAATCCCCCGTGAAGTCAGCGTACCGGAAAATCGAGTCCTGCTGATAATGATGGCAAAGAATCACCACCCGATCGCCAAGAGCCGCCCTGGCGGTTTCAATTCGCTCAGCCAGCTCTTCGTCAGTCGCATTCCGATACCAATCCGGCAGCGGCGGCTGATACAGGCGCTGCCCGCCTTTTGGGGCGCCTACGACGGGTAAATCAACGATCGGTAATGTTAAAGTCGACATAAAATCTCGCGTATGCCCGGCAGCTAGACGCTGAACGAAGTGCCGCAACCGCAGCTCTTGCTGACGTTCGGGTTATCGTACTTAAAGCCGCCATTCAGGAGATCATCGCTGTAATCGAGCCGCGTCCCCACGAGAAACAGCAGACTCTTGCGGTCGACCATCACCCTGACGCCGTCCATCTCCCAGACGCGGTCTTTCTCCTCGCGCGGCTTATCGAGTCGAAGATCATAGCTGTAGCCGGCGCAGCCGCCCCCACGCACCCCCAGCCGGACGCCAAGCTCCGGGTCATCCTGCTTGCTCAGCAGACGCTTCAATTCGGTTACGGCCGCCGGCGTCAGCTCAACCAGCGGCTTGTCCGACGTTGGCCGGGTCAGCTCCGTCATATTGGTCACCATCGTTTACTCCAGTTCACTCCCACGTTCAAACACTCTTTATACTATAGACCCGGTTTCTCATCTGAGGATCGGTTTTCGTAGGCGCGCACCGCCAATTGGATCGCTCGTTCCACCAGCTCCGCCGAGTGCAGCCTGTCATCCGGGAGCGAAAGAGCCCCGGCGATGATCCCGGAATTGATCCCGGCCGCTTCCTCCAGCGTCCGTCCCTTCAGCAATTCGGTCGTCAAACTGGCCGCGGCGATAACCGTCGGGCAGCCAAACGCCTTGAACCGAACATCGTTAATGCGCCGGGTCGCGGGGTCGATCTTGAAATGGAGCCGCACCACGTCGGACCGGCCCTCCTCTTCCGCGAGACCGCTGACCACGTTGGCGTCTGTGAGGTCCAGGCTGCCGACGTTGCGCGGCTTCTGATAATGATCAAGGATGGTTGGATTGTATGTTGGTTGAGATTTGGTAAGCATTTCTCCCACCGTGCTCTGGCGCCCAATGGACTGGAGTGGCCGGCGACCTATGGAGATTACTGCATGCGCCCTCTCGCGAGGCTGCCACGACAGGTCGCTTTCAATGGAGTAGCTTCTATATTATAGGATGTAAGACTTCCGGCGTTGACGACAGGCTCTACGAATCTAATGGCGGACCCGGTGCACTGCTTGACGCGGGGAACCATGCGCGTAGCGTTTGCCTGAATCTGAGGATTGCCTGATCCGTGCATTGGCGAAGGCCAAACGTCTCTGCGAGCCGGGCGTGAATAGCTGACGACCAGGGCGTACGAACGTGGCGCAGCGCTGCCTCCAATGCCTCCTTGGGACGTCCGGGCTTAGTGTTTGCCTGAGCAAGATAGCCCTGGTTCCGAAGCCAGGTGCGGAGGTCCGGGGACCGGTCATGCCACCCGAGCGCCCGGTCAACATTTGGGGAGGCGCTCCAAACCCACGACTCAAGCTCCGGCTCCAGCGCGACAGCGCCGCATCGACCGCTCCAGCCGGATTGATCGAGTCGCGACACCACGTCTCGCTCGAGGTCTTCGGGTAAGAGACGGTCCTGGCCGCATCCCTCTCGGTCGAACATTACAAGCGAGTGAGCGAAATGGCGCTGCCTTGCGCGGAGGAAATCGTCGCACCTTCTAAAGCACCCGGGATCCTTTTCGGGATGGCTTTCGACGACAAACGATACCCCCCGGATGCCAAGAGCAGCATGGCGCCGGAGCAGCGCCTGAACGGTGAACCGGCAGTCATGGTCGGCAACCAGCACAATCAAATCTCGAATTTCAAGATCTTGGGAACTAGGCTGGCGCCTCATCCCAGGACCCCCGCGGCGAATAGAAGCTGAGGTTTACCTCGCCCTTCCAATCAGCGAGGGCGGGATGCTCGCTGCCGCGAACGATGGCGGACGCGCCGCTCGCGGTGCGGGCGAAGCAGAGGATATCCTGCGCCCGCGCGCTGCTCAGAATCACGGGGGAGTGTGTTGCGAGCAGCACCTGCGCGTCATATTCCGACGAAAGTGACTGGTACACGGTCTCCACGGCCTGAGGATGAATGCCGTTCTCAGGCTCCTCAACCAGGTAAATCCCGTCAGTGTCCGTGAGATAGGCCGGTAGCGTCAACGCAAGCAGCCGGAGGGTCCCATCTGAGACCCGCCACGACGGTAAGGCCATGCCGTTCCGGTAACGAACAATCAGGTAACGGTGACGGTCTTCGGGCCGTTCAATCGTGTCGATCTGCTGAATATCGGGCAGTGCGGTCCGCATGTGGCCGATCCATCGGTTGAGCCTCTCCGGGTGCTCGGCGGCCAGGCGCGCGACAGCCCATGGCAGATTCGAGCCATCAGGGCGGAATCCGCGGCCGTTACCGGGTGGGCTGGGTCTTCGCATCAGCGCGCTGTTCAGTGTCATCTGCTGGATGCCTGTCGTGAGCAGATCCTTGAACCAGGTTGCAACCGGAAATATCGACTCGTCATCCGGCAGATTCTCAAGCGCGGACTTACGAGGTCCAAAACGCATCGAAGGGAACCAGCCTTTATCGGTCTCCGGATAAAAGTTGTCCTTTCCTCCCGGGGTCTTCGTTAGAACAGCGTGCTGCTTCTTTTTTCTTTTTGCGATGCGCAGGGTTGAGGGAGGATCCAGGTCCTCCGGGAATCGGAGTGGAATTCGCGGCAGCGCCGGTTGTTTTCGCAAAAGTCGCTCATCCGCGATAACGTTCTGTCCTGTCTCCGGGTCAATCCAGATTGTGACCTCGTAACGAACGGTGTCTAATGTTGGGTCCGCTGTTTGCCTCCGGCGCTCCTCCGGCGCCACCGCTTCGATGGCCAGCTCGAACCCCGTCCCTTCTCCTCCCCAGATGAGATCGCGGAAATTGGCAGTGCGGGCGCTGACCGCATCGTCCACTCCGTTCGAGACCAGATCGCCGAGAAACGCCACTACGTCGAGGAAAGTGGACTTTCCGCTCGCGTTGGGACCCACCAGCACCTGAAAGGGCGCCAGCGGCTGGCTGACATAGCGAAGGCAGCCAAAGTGTAATGCCTCAATGAGAGTAATCACATACCGGTCCTCAGGGCTGTAGTACCTCGATTAGAGAGGGCTGCGGCGCGATGGGACGAATTGCTGCGACCTGATTGTTCGCCTTCTCCATCATCATAGCGCGGTTCTCGCTTCTAATAATTTGGAGCGCCTCAACGCGCCTCCGATAATCGCGCTGAAGGCTCTGGAATACGGGGAATGGGTTAGCAGCGGCCTCACCACTTTTAAATGAACCTGGAAATGGTGGGCGCCGCGTTTACGTCCTACCGCGCAATCGACCTTCATGGACCAGCAGTTGAACTATGTGGGCCGCCTGCCGGCTGCTGGTGACAAAAACACGCACGTAAAGGCGCAAAACGCGCTTGCGCGTTTCCTTAAACGCGCAAGCGCGTTTTGCGCGTTACTTTGCGCGTTTTCTGCTACCGCGGCGGTACATAATAAGCCCCGCGCCCCGCGCCGTGAGGGGATAGCCTCCCCTCCCGCACAAGGCGGCGCAGCAGCCTGCTCGCGTCAGCGGTGCTGAGGCGACAGAGCTCTGCGGCATCCTTACGTGTAATTCGGGCGTGCTGTTCGACAAATTTCAGAACCATCTGCTCCTGTTGGATATCGTCAAAGACTGACTGGTGGACCGACGCGGCGGCATGTCCAAGCCGCCGGTAGACAGCCGGACTGAGGGAGTATTCCCGGTTCCTTACCGGACCGTGACTCTGGAGCAGTCCAGCCTCAATCAGACGCCCGATCAACGAGCGGGTCGCTGCTTCGTCACGCTGGACGGACCGTGACAGCTCAGAGAGGTCCAGGCGCGAACTACGGAGTTGGTTGAGCACAATTAGACTGTCCACGGGCATCGGTGTTCCTGCGCGTGCCTCCTCCGCCAGAATGAACTCCAGGAACCGTAAATCCGCGTCGGCTCTGGGCAGGCGTAGAATTACTGTGCGAGAATCGCTCCGGGTGTAATCCGGCTCGGGTCGACCATAGCGCAAAAGCCCGCTGTAAATCAGGTCGACACCGCGTCCCGTTCGCTCAGCCAATCCCACCCGCTTCATGATGTCCGCCAGCAGGGGATTCCGCGGCCGTGGTTCAGTGACCAGCAGCCGATCCAGGGTCACACCCTCCACAAAGCCGCCCTGATTGCTGATGATCAGGCCGTCCGTTTCCCATCGGATGTGGACGGCGCCCAGCCGGGTGTAGTCGCGATGGATCAGGGCATTGACCATTCCCTCGCGGAAGGATCGCCGATCAAAGTTCGGCACAGGCACGCGGAACATCCCAACCTGCACCTCTTCTTCGACCACTCGAGCCGTAAAGTGCTGCTCGTAGATTCGCTCGAAGGCCCATAATAATGGCCGGCGTGTAAACTCGTTCAGGCGGACCTGGGTTCCCGATAGGTCCTGAATAGCGATCTCGTGGGTGGGTAGATGCGCCCGAAGAGCTCGCTCGCGTCCAATTGTCAGTAACCCCGCGATAGTCGGGACACGTTTGCCATCCTCCCGGGTGGTAAATCCGAGTGCACCGTCCAGATCTTCGTCGCTCAGCGCGAGAAGCGCGCTATCACCGCCGTACCGGTTCACCAACTGGCGAAGCCGCTCTCTCTCCAGCAGATCAAGATCGTCAATAGACGCTCCCACCACAGGAAGCATGGAGTAATCGACTCGGCGAAGATCGGATTGGCGCTGCGCAAACTCGTGTGGGAAGAAGGGGACGCACGCAGGCCGGCCGTTCCCGAGCAGCCTGCGTCGTTGAATAGGGCCCTCAGATGTCGAGACGATCGACTCCGACTTTGGAATCTGGATCCGAAGGACAGTCAACTCACCCGCCTCAAGCAGTTCCGCTCGGGTTGAAACCGAGGGGCTGGTACGATTCCCGATGAGCGCCATCACGCCCGTTGGATCACGGTGCTGTGGTCGCAGCCCGGTGATGGTTCCATCATCCTCTACCCCAATATATAATTCCCCACCCTCGGAGTTTGCCTGGCAGACAATAGCGGCCACCAGTTCGGAGTCAGATAGCGGGCCCCGGTCGCTTTTGAACTCGACGGTTAATGTTTCCTTCGGCGGCACGATCCGGGACACGAGTTAGCCTTTCACAGCGTCATCCCACCGGGGCGATAATTCTCGCAGGCGCTTCACTTCTTCAATGACCCGGCCGGCTGTGTAATCCACCTCGGCTTCGGTATTGAACCGGCCCAGGCCGAACCGGACGGATCCGCGAGCGTCGTCGTTGGTCAGACCAATCGCCTTCAATACATAGGAGGGTTCTATGGCGCCGGAATTGCAGGCCGCGCCGAGCGAAAGCGCCACGTCATGCAGGCCGGTGAGCAGCGCCTCGCCATCCACACCGGTGAAGCGCATGTTCAGATTTCCGGGTACGCGTGAGGAGGGATGACCGTTAACATGCGCGGCTGGCAGCTCTCGCTGCAGCGCTGTCTGGAGCCGGTCGCGCAGTCGAGCCAGGCGCGCCCGCTCCTCGTTTATCTCCTCGCCGGCAAGCCGGCACGCTTCTCCAAACGCCACGCAGCCGGCGACGTTCAGCGTTCCCGATCGCATCTGACCCTCATGCCCGCCGCCGTGCATCTGTTCCGCCACCCGACCGCGCGCCGTCTCACGGCGGAGATAGAGCGCTCCGATTCCTTTTGGGCCATAAATCTTGTGAGCGGTGAGCGACATCAAGTCGATGCCCGGTTCACGAGTGTCAATCTCTATCTTGCCTACCGCCTGGGCCGCATCGGTATGAAACAGGACGTCGTGTTCCCGTGCAATGTTTGCCAGCTCCCTGATCGGCTGGAGAACTCCAATCTCATTGTTCACGAGCATGATCGAGATCACGGCCGTCCGTGCCGTGATAGCTCTCCTCAGATCCTCCGGGTCCACCAACCCATTCCGGTCAACCTGAAGAAAGACAATCTCACAGCCCCGAGATTTGAGCCATTTGCACGAGTCTAAGATCGCTTTATGCTCGGTGGGCGCTGTGATAACCTGGTTCTTTGTGGGGCCGGCGACCTCTATGACGCCCTTGAGCGCCAGGTTGTCGGATTCGGTGGCGCCGCTGGTGAAGACAATCTCACCCGGATCGCAGCGAATCAAATTTGCAATCCGAGCCCGCGCCGTCTCCACCGCGTCCCGCGCCTCCCGTCCAAAGGCGTGGTCCCTGCTGGCGGCGTTGCCGAACCGCTCCTGGTAATAGGGCAGCAAGGCATCCAGCACGCGCGGATCAACCGGTGTGGTCGCCATATTATCCATGTAGATGGGGAGTTCCAGTTCTGGCATTGAGAAGGACTTCTTCGGTAGATAAGCTCGGATGCGCCGCCGGAGGTCTCAGTCTCGGAGGCCTCCGCCCTCGTGAGGCATCGCATGCATCAGCGACTGCGCGATGGTACAATCCCATTCTACCATGATTGTCCGGAGACTCCGGATGGTACCACTGCTTTGAAGCATCCGGCGCCGACGCGGGTCAAACGACTCATTCTCCGGAAACTTGATAGGGAACTTGCCCAGATCAGAAATGCCTGGGAGGCGACTTATGCGCAGTTCTCGAATCGGCGCGAGGTGGTTATTTGGCGTTGTGATGGTGGTGGGCCTGAGCATCGCCAGTTCTCCCATTACAAGAGCCTCCGCGGATACTCACTCCTCGGGCGCGGCCGCGCGTTCCCATCCGGCGTCCGCCGCTGCCAACTGGAAGCAGCCGATCTCGCTCCACATTGATGACCTGCCGCTTGGCCGCATAACCGCGCGGCTTGCCGATGAGTCCGGTCTGACGCTGAAAGTGGAACCCGCGCTCAGGGATCGAAAGGCGCTGATCGACGTGGCAGGGCGGCCCCTCATCGAGGTTATGGATCGGCTCGGGGCGGTGTTTGGCAGCTACTGGTTGACCCACACCCATGGCGCCAGAACCTGGTACGAGCTCAAACGTCTCGGCACTGTCCGAAAATATGAGGATGCCCTTTCAAATGCCCGAAGCCAGGCGTTGCGAGAGGCCAGAGCGAAGCTCACCCAGGCTTATCGCGCGCGATTGCACGAGATCCTGGCGCACGCGCAAAACCCAGGTAAGGCGCCGTCCGGCCAGGGATTAACTAACGCCCCGGAGATCGAGGATCCGGATCTTGTTCATCTGATCGGCGCCCTTCCCGAAAAGGAACTGGATGCTCTGGCACGTTTCGTTGGCGAGCACATGCCCATTGACCCGGGAGGCGGGGCTATCAGTTTCGATGAACTGCTGCGTCTGAAGCCCCCGATTGTTCTCACGCCGGCTAATCTCACCGCTTCGCAGCGGGCCGCGATCCGGCACGATTTCACAAGGGGAACGAAGGATGGCAATTTCACTCAAGACCCTGCCACGATTCGGGCGGGTATTACGGGCGACGGTAACATGGTGTGGCTCGACCTGCTCTCGCCGCGGGCCTCGCTGCCCGGTTCGAGGCTCTTGTCATCGGGATTTACCTGCAGCGTCGGTGACGGCTGGACGCTGGCACAGTGGCAGGAGAAGACAGTTCTTCAATGGATGCAGACACATCCTATGCCGCCTGCGGCGATTCTGGGAGCGACGCATTCGCCCGATAGCACGGCGAATCCCGCGATCAGAATCAGTCCTGCTCTTGCCATGTTTCCAGTCGCGGCGAGAACGGCCCCGCTGCTGCGGGGCGAGTTCTTACGCTGGCTTGGGAAACACGGCGAACGGAATGTAATTGCGGATGTCGTGACGCTTTCGACCAGGATCACCCCCGCGTCTCCCTCGGCGCGACTCTTGAAGAAACCGCGCGCCTCTATCATACCGTCTTCCGAGAAGAAGGCGACTATCTTCTCGCGCGTCGCACCGTCTGGCCCGACGACATTCGCAGCGAGATTCCGTGGCCGCTGGCCGAAGGCTGGATCGCACAGCTCGCCGCGGGCAATCGATTGACTCTGGAAGACGCAGCAGCGCTGGCGTCGCTCACCTACGAACAGTTTGACGCGCTCATGGCGTACGAGGATGGCCCCGTGAGATTCAAGCCGTTTATGTATTCAATGCGCACAGCCTACGACCTGCGACACTTCCTGACCGTATACCACGGCGCTCCGGAAGCCATTCGCGCCCGGATGCGGAGAAAAGACGGAGTGCCGCTGACCGCGATGCCGGCGGCGATGCAAGAAGAGGTCAGGCAGTTGTTGGGGAATGAGTTATGGTCTAAGATCGCAGCCCATTCCGACCGGGCGCCGGGCTATCGCATCCGCTGGGAGTTCGAGGATATGTTCTACCCCGCGGGAGGGGAGATTTCGCTTCGTGTCGACCCCGGGGGCGCAAAGGATCCGGGGTTCGAATGGCAGTTGATACATTTCGAAGGATTCGCCGGATGGTAGCTGGCATTGACGAAGCCGGCGGTCGCTCCGATTAATCTAAAACAGGCCGAGCTCCAGCCGGGCGGCTTCGGACATGCGGCTCTGGTTCCAGGGTGGATCGAATACCAGGTCTACGGCAACTTCGTCGACGCCAGGCAGGCTCCCGACTTTTCGCTCCACGTCTTGCTTCAGTACTTCGCCCATGCCGCAACCGGGCGCGGTCAGCGTCATCGTGATTTCCACCCGCCGGCGCCCGTCCGTACCGGGCGCCACACGGCAGCCGTACACCAGCCCGAGCTCCACGATATTGATCGGGATTTCCGGGTCGTAAACCTTGCGAAGCTCGTTCCAGATTGCCTTCTCATTGAACGGGCCGCCCGGCGCCGGCGCTTCGATGCTGGGCGCCTCCTTGCCAATCGCGTCGGCGTCGGCGCCCGCGATTCGCACAATATCACCACAGTCCGTCCGGACGGTGTAATCGCCCCCGAGCGCCTGCTTGAGCGTCACAAAACTGCCCGCAGGCAGCGTTACCGGTGTGCCGGCTGGAATCATGATCCCCGGGCAGTCCCTCTTCAATCGTATCGCGTCGGATAATTGTGTCAGCACTTCAAAACCCCTAAAAACAGGTATTAGGTGTTGGGTGGTGGGCGCCATATCTTACCGTCTCACCATCTCACGGTCCCACGCTCTCACCATCACACACACTCACACACTCACCCTCTCACCATCACACACACTCACACACTCAACGTCCTACTCTCCCAACGTCCCCATTCACTTTCACTCAGTCGACACCGGCTCATCCTCGGCGTCAAGCGCCGCATGGAAGGTATGCCAGGGCAGGGAGGCGCATTTCACCCGCACCGGGAACTCGCAAACACCCGAAAAAACGGCCAGCTTTCCCATCTCATCCACGTCGGCGCCGCCGCCGGTCACCATTTCGTGGAACTTCTCAAAGATCGCCTCGGCCTCGGCCCGGGTCTTGCCCTTCAGCGCGCCCGTCATCATCGAGGCGGCCGCCGTGGAAATGGCGCAGCCGGACCCTTCAAAGCTGATGTCCTGGATCACGTCGTTATCATCCAGTTGGAGATAGACGGTGACGTTATCGCCGCAGAGGGGGTTGTGCCCTTCGGCGACCCGGTTCGCGCCCTCCAGCCGCTTGAAGTTGCGTGGTTTCCGACTGTGGTCCACGATCATTTCGTGGTAAAGACTTTTCAAATCCGACATCAGGCGAACATCTCCTTAACCTTCTTTAATCCCTCCGCGAGAGCGTCGATTTCCTGCCGGGTGTTGTACATTCCCAGGGATGCCCGCGCCGTCGCCGGAATTCCGAGACGCTGCATCAATGGCTGAGCGCAATGATGGCCTGTCCGAATGGCGATCCCATCCTGGTCTAAAACGGTCCCGATATCGTGCGGATGGATCGGCGCTTCTCCTTCCAGCATGAAGGAAAGAACGCTCGCCTTCTCCCGCGCCATCCCGATAATCCGGAGATCCGGGATTTCCAGGAGCTTCTCGGTCCCATAAGACAGCAGTCCATGTTCGTAGGCCGCGACCCGGTCCAATCCAGCGCTGTTGAGGTAATCAATGGCGGCGCCCAGGCCAATTCCCGCCGCGATATTGGGCGTGCCGGCTTCGAACTTGTACGGCAGATCGTTATATTTCGTCTTCTCAAACGTGACAGAGAGAATCATGTCGCCGCCGCCCTGGTAAGGCGGCATCGCCTTCAGGAGCGCGGTCTTGCCATACAGAATGCCCACGCCGGTCGGCCCGTACATTTTATGACCGGATAGCACGTAGAAATCGCAATCCAGATCCTGCACGTCAATCTTAAGATGCGGCGTCGCCTGCGCCCCATCCACCAGCACCGGAATTCCCTTCTGATGCGCCATCGCCACAACCTCGCGAACCGGGTTAATGGTGCCTAAGACGTTTGAGATATGCGCTAGAGCCACCAGGCGCGTCCGGGGGGTCAGGAGATCCTCGAACTCGTCGAGGAGCAGCTCCCCTCGATCGTTGATTGGCGCCACACGCAGCCGGGCGCCCTTCTCTTCACAGAGCATCTGCCACGGCACAATATTGGAATGATGTTCCATCGCGGTGATCAGGACTTCGTCGCCGGCACTCACGTTCGTGCGGCCGAAGCTCTGCGCTACCAGGTTGATTCCTTCGGTGGCGCCACGGACAAAGATTACCTCGCGTGAGTGCGCCGCGTTGATGAACCGCTGCGCCTTCTCCCGCGCAGCTTCATACATCTCGGTAGCGCGCTGTGAAAGTAGATGGACTCCCCGGTGGATATTGGAACAGTCCGCGCAATAGAACCGGGTCATCGCGTTAATCACGGGCCACGGTTTCTGCGTAGTCGCCGCATTATCCAGATAGACCAGCGGCTTGCCCCGGATGGTCTCGCCCAGGATCGGGAAATCCTGCCGGACTTTATCCACGTCGAACGCTCCGGCCTCCTCAGCGGCCAGGGTCAAAACGCTGGACTTCATGGTGCCTGTGGCGCTCATCTGACTTCCTCTACTCTCTCTTCCCCTGCATTCCCTCAGCGCCGGCCAGCCAGCTTCGTACGCTCTCGCCGAGTCTCTCCCGAATCGCCTTCGGCCGGACCCGGTCCACAATTTCACTCGCAAACGCGTAGGTTAGCAGGCTCGCGGCCTCGGCTCTCGGGATTCCCCTTGTGCGCAGGTAGAAAATAGCCTCTTCATCCAACTGCCCCACGGTAGCGCCGTGCGTGCATTTCACGTCATCAGCGAAAATCTCGAGCTGAGGCTTCGTGTCGATTACGGCGCTGTTCGAGAGGAGCAGGTTCCGGTTCGTCTGCCGGGCATCCGTCTTCTGCGCGTCCTGCCGCACAAAGATCTTGCCATTAAAGACGCCCGTAGAACTCCCATCCAGAATCCCGTGATAGATCTCACGGCTGTTGCAATTCGGCCGGGCGTGATCGATGGCGGTATGATTATCCACGTGCTGATGTCCGCCCGCCAGGTACAGCCCGTTCAAGTGCGACTCGCTTCCCTCGCCATCCAGCAGCGCCCGCACACCGTTTCGCACAATTGCGCCACCCATTCCGACGGAATGCGACGAGAAATTCGTGCTCTGCCCCTGGCGTATCAAAAGACTGGCGATATGGTACGAGCTAGCCTGGTCTTGCTGAATCTTATAATGATCAACGACCGCGGCGTCATCCACAAAGACTTCGGTGACGGCGTTGGTGAAGCAGGGTCCATCCCCGAAAACGGCATAGCTCTCCACAACTGTCAACTGGCTGTGCTCATCCGCCACGATGAGTGTGCGCGGGTGCGACATCGTCGGCTCACTCAATGCTAAAGACAGATAGAGAATCCGAACCGGGGCTTCGATCACTCTCCCCCGCGCCACGTGAATGAAAGCGCCGTCCTGAAACAGCGCCGTATTGAGCGCCGAAAAACCCTGGTCGTCGGATGTCGCGAGCCGCCCGATACGAGCCTCAATGAAAGACGGATCGCGCTCCAGCGCGGCCGATAAGCCGCCGACGGTAAAACCGGCTTCCGGCGATCCGGGCGTCGAAAGCGGCTCTGAGTAATGCCCGTTGACGAACACCAGCAGCGGCGAATCCATCTCCCCAAAGAGCCGTACCCGGGCTGCCTCGAACGCCGAACGCGCCAGATCCGAATCAGCCGGCCCGGCGGCAAGCGCGAACTTCGTACGGGCGATGGGCGTAGCGTTGGTGTACTTCCACTCTTCGTTCCGAGTTGTCGGAAAGCCGAGGTCCTCAAATCGTTCACGGGCGGCGCTGCGCAGCGCATGCAGCGGCGCGCGGCCGTTCATCCGTGACTCCAGGTCGCCGATAGCCGTGAGATAGCTGTCTGTGCCCGTGCTGGCGGTGGTAATCACGCGTAGACTCCCAGCTCAAAGTGTGATGGGGCAGTGGTGGGATTGTCAATCCAGTCGTAGCCCATTTCCTCGAGCTCGTGCGCCAGCTCTCTATCGCCCGATCCAACAATCTGACCGTCCGACATCACGTGTACCCGATCGGGCGCAATATAATTCAGAAGCCGAGGATAGTGCGTAATCACGAGAATCGCCCGGTCCTTGTTCCGGAGAGCGTTCACCCCGTGCCCCACGATTCGAAGAGCGTCAATATCAAGGCCCGAGTCGGTTTCATCTAAGATTGCCAGCTTCGGTTCCAGCACCGCCATCTGGAAAATCTCATTCCGCTTTTTCTCGCCGCCGGAGAAACCCTCGTTAACGGACCGGGTCAACAGCGACTGATCCATCTCCACCAGTTTCAACTTCTCCCGGGCGAGTGCGAGGAAATCCATCGCGTCCATCTCCTCGGCGCCCCGGTACTTCCTCACCGCGTTGAGCGCGGTTCGAAGAAAATACATCTGTCCCACGCCCGGAATCTCGACCGGGTATTGAAAGGCGAGGAAGATCCCCTCACCCGCCCGCTCCTCCGGCTCCATCTCCAGCAGGTCCTTACCATTGTAAAGCACTTCACCACCCGTCACGTGATAAACGTCCCGACCGGCCAGAACCTGTGCCAGTGTACTCTTTCCCGAGCCGTTGGGTCCCATAATTGCATGAACTTCACCCGATTGGACGTTCAGATTCAGGCCCTTCAGTATTTCCTTGCCGTCCACGCCGGCCCGCAAGTTCTTAATCTCCAGCATTCGCACTCCTCATAAAAAAGTTGAATAGGTATTGGGTATTGGGCGCGGGGTACGAGGCGCGGGGCGCGAGGTACGGGTCCCTTATGGTCTCACCATCCCACTGGCTCAGGATCCCACTGCCTCACCTTCTCACACACCTACATACTCACACACTCACCATCCGGTTATCTCACCGTCCCCGCGCGTTACCCGACGCTGCCTTCCAGGCTGACGCTGAGCAGCTTCTGCGCTTCCACGGCGAACTCCATCGGAAGTTCGCGGAAGACCTCTTTGCAGAAGCCGTTGACAATCATGGAGACGGCGTCTTCCGTAGAAATACCGCGCTGCCGGCAGTAGAACAACTGGTCCTCGCCAATCTTTGAGGTGGACGCCTCATGTTCGATCTGGGCCGAGCTATTCTTCACCTCCATATAGGGGAAGGTATGTGCTCCGCACCGGTCGCCGATTAACAGCGAATCACACTGGGAGTGGTTCCGAGCGCCCTCAGCGCCCTTCTGGATTCGCACCAGTCCCCGGTAAGTGTTCTGTCCGCGTCCGGCGGAGATCCCCTTGGAAACGATGGTGCTCCGGGTGTTCTTCCCGATATGGATCATCTTCGTGCCGGTGTCCGCCTGCTGAAGATTGTTTGTGAGCGCCACCGAATAGAACTCTCCCACCGAATTATCGCCCTGCAGGATAACGCCCGGGTATTTCCAGGTGATCGCCGAACCGGTCTCCACCTGCGTCCAGGAGATCTTGGAATTGGTGCCCAGGCACTTGCCGCGCTTGGTGACGAAGTTATAAATGCCGCCCCGGCCCTCTTTATCCCCCGGGTACCAATTCTGTACGGTGGAATACTTGATCTGCGCGTTATCCAGCGCCACCAGTTCAACGACAGCGGCGTGAAGCTGGTTGGTATCCCGCATCGGCGCGGTGCAGCCTTCCAAATAGCTCACCGTACTTCCCTCTTCGGCGACGATCAGCGTCCGCTCGAACTGTCCGGTGTCTGCGGCGTTGATCCGGAAGTACGTCGAAAGCTCCATCGGACACCGAACGCCTTTTGGAATGTAGCAGAACGATCCGTCGCTGAAAACCGCCGAGTTGAGCGCGGCGAAGAAGTTATCGGTATACGGCACGACTGAGCCTAAATACTTCTTCACGAGATCCGGATGATTATGGACCGCCTCTGAAAATGAACAGAAGATGATGCCAAGCTCGCCTAACTTCGCCTTAAAAGTGGTGGCCACAGAAACGCTGTCAAAGACGGCGTCTACCGCGACGCCCGCCAGCCACTTCTGCTCTTGCAGCGGGATTCCAAGTTTGTCGTAGGTCCGCAGCAGCTCAGGATCGACCTCATCAAGACTGCTCAACTGCTTTTTTGGCTTTGGCGCGGAGTAGTAGACGATGTCCTGATAGTTGATCGGGGGATAATGGACGTTCTGCCAGGTTGGCTCGACCATATCCAGCCAGTGCCGGTAAGCCTTGAGTCGCCATTCCAGCATGAACGCCGGCTCGGCCTTCTTCGCCGAAATCTGGCGAATCGTCTCCTCGCTGAGGCCCCGCGGAACGGTGTCGGCTTCGATATCCGTCACAAAGCCGTACCGGTACTCCTGATTGGCGAGTTCCTCAATGGTGTTTGTCGCTGTCGTCATAACGTTCTCCGTAAATACACCTCAAGGGAGCTGGCGTCCAGATAGGCGCCGACCCGCTGCCCCATCTCCCTCTCGCTGCAAAGTAAATCTCTCAGGGTTATCCCCTTGAGCGCACGTTCCACTGCAGTGTCCAGCGCAAGCCAGAGCGACCGCATCGAGCAATCCACGTCGTGAACACAGCTTCCCTCAGTCCCCGTGTGGTGTTCGCAAAAGTCATTCCCGAAAAGCCGGCCGCCTAACGCAGACAGGAGATTGAAAAGTTGAATCTGTTCCGGAGGACGGGCGAGCTGATAACCGCCGTTCTGCCCACGCATGCTCTTCACCATCCCCGCCTGCCGCAGCACACGCATCAGCTTGGCGACGTTGGAGGTAGAGAGCGCCTCACGCGCCGCGATCTCCGGGATCGTCAACTCTCCCGCCGGCTCCCTGGCAATCTGCAGGAGACATCGGAGGCCATATTCTTCTTGCGCACTGAATTTCATGGGGAAGCCTGCCCTTTCGAATCGAACCTCCCCTTAGTATGCCCGATACTATACATAAAAGTCAAGTTTGGGGACGGAGGAGGGTGAGTGGGTGAGTGGGTGAGTGGGTGAGAGGGTGAGTGGGTGAGAGGGTGAGTGGGTGACGGCCCGTGGCGAGGGTAATGAACCGCGTTGTGCTATACCCTCGGCTCGGTACGCATGAACTGTTTTGTGAACGCAGAGACCGGTTTCAACCGGGCCGCCACGGAGTTGAGTCGCCCTATCGACTCAACTCCGTGGTCCGTCTTTTGCTTGTCCTCTGCGCGTGTGGCGTGAGAACGATCAGTTGTCGCTGAACGTAAGCGCGTAACTGCCGTTACCTGTGCCGGCGGCGTTGTTGCCAGTGCTTGCGCCGGGAGCGTCATCAGGGCTTGCGGCGTTGTATCCGCCGGAGACCTGCGTTGGCCTCAAGAACTTCACATGTCCATCGGCGGCCAGGTAGTTGCTGCCGGTGTTGCCGCTATGGCGGGCGATACTCAGTCCGCCGTTCGGCCCGGGCAGCGCCAGTCCGCCAATGTCGCCTGTCGCGTAGAGCAGTGGATTACCACCGCCTCCGCCGCCCCACACGCCCGCGGGCATACCGTTATTATCCGGGTTCCCCCGACCGCCTGCGGAATATTCCCCGCTCGGCGGTGGTCCCCCGGCCAGGGTTCCGTTCGCGGCGCCCTCTTTTGGATCGGTAATCAAGGCCTGGTCGCCTGAGACTTCAAAGAGCATTACCGTATTCGACGGCGCCTGAAGCTGAGCGAGCAGTGATCCGCCGACGTTGGAGTTCATCCCGTACGACACCGGATAACCGATGACTGTACCGTTTGTGGCTACGAGTGGACTGGTAGAATCGTCCGGGCACGTGTAAACTCCCGCGCTCTTCACATACGGAAAGATCTCCCCGGCCCATCCCTGACCCTGACCCCACGGATCAAGGCCGGGATTATGCTCGTCATAATCCTGCGAATACTGCATGATTGCCAGGCCCAACTGCTTCATGTTGCTCACACAGGCGGTTTGGCGAGCCTTCTCGCGGGCCTGCGCGAACACCGGCAGCAAGATGGCGGCCAAGATAGCGATTATCGCTATAACCACCAGCAGCTCAATCAGTGTAAAGCCCCGCGCCCTGCCAATAGACTTGCTCATGACTTATCCTTCTCCGGGATGGCTGTTCGCCCACCCGGCTGCGTTCTGGCGCCGCGGGTTATTCCATGGCGCCGTATGAACCCTATGCTACACGAGACATATTAGGGAATCGTGAGCGAGCCGGAGCATGGCGCCTGCGCGTAGAGCGCGTGTGAGGGCGGATCCTCGCTTGGGGGCATCGGCGCGGGAGCGCTATAAGGATTCCCGCGTGAAATCGAACGATATGAGGGAAAACTATAGAAAACGCTCTTTGAAGAGCTCAGGAACCGCGATGGGTCGGCCGGCGCGGCTGGTGAAGACGAGCTCCAACTCGGCGTCTAACGCCAGCGTTCCGGTAGAGGTACGGATTATTTTCTGGTGGGCATGAAAACCGGTCCTTCGCAGCGGCGTCATCTCACTTTCGATCCGGATTTCATCGTCGCTGAAGAGCGGCGCCAGAAAATCGAGGCGGGCGCGGCGCACTACCGGAAACGCGCTCCACTCCTCAAAATGATGGAATGACAGCCCGGCTTGAATCAGCGCATCCCCCCGCGCCGCCTCCAGGTAGTTGAGGTACGCGGCATTATTCACGTGCCCGAAGCTATCCACCTCATAGCTCCGAACTCGCAGATGGCACTGGTATTGATGAGTCATAAGATAAAGGTTAGAGGCGTGGGGCGCCAAGCGCGTAGTGGCGCAGGCCTCCGCGCCTGTGCAGCGAGGGGCGCGAGGACTTTTTTTCCTTCCTTCGCCCTCCGTCCGCTTCAAGCGTAACGCCGCATATATGGCGCTTCTCCAATTATAGTATTTCCGGTAGTGGCCGGAGTTTTCTACGAAAGGCAGCGGATGAAACGAAATGACAGTTTGGACGAGGCGGCGGCCTCATCCCTGGAAATCGCCGGTAGACCGGACGATATGAATTCAATGACCGGAAGGGGATCGAGCGATGCCTTTCCGCCAACGCCCGCCACTCTTTCCCGGCGTGAGTTTACGCAGGGTCTTCTCCTGGCGGCCGCCGGCGCCGCGCTGAACGGCCCGGCTTTCGCCGCCACCGGTTCCGAAAGCGCTCTCCCAACTCTCAAGCCCACACTCTATCTTATTGCCACGGCCCACAACGACACCCAATGGAACTGGACGGTACAGCATACCATCCGCGACTGTGTGCCGAATACGATGTACCGAAACTTTGCGCTCTTCGAAAAGTACCCCGATTACAAGTTTAACTACGAAGGCGTAATTCATTATATGTTCTTCAAGGAGTACCATCCCGACCAGTGGTCCAGGCTGCAGGATTACGTGAAGAAGGGGCGGTGGAAAGTCTCCGGCGCCTGGATCAACGCGGTGGACGTGAACATTCCCTCGGCGGAGTCTCTCTTCCGGCATGCGCTCTACGGCAATGGCTTTTTTCGCCGGGAGTTTGGCACGGTAAGCCGGGATGTTTATCTGCCGGACTGTTTCGGCTTCGGTTATGCGCTGCCTTCCATTGGCCGTCACTCCGGCCTGAACGCTTTTTCCACCCAGAAACTGTCGTGGGGAAGCTGGATTCCGGCGCCCTTCGCGGTCGGCCGGTGGGAGGGGGTGGATGGATCATTCCTGGTCTCTGCGCTGCGCTGTGGATCTTACACCTCACGCCTCCGTTCCGATATCGCGACCGACCCACGATGGAACAGCGATCTTTCCGACGCCGGGGATACGAAGGTAGATCTACGCTATTTTGGAGTTGGCGACCAGGGCGGCGCGCCGGACCCAACATCGGTGGAGTGGGCCGAGAAGTCGATGCACGATAACTCCGGCCCGGTTCGCGTACGCAATACCGCGGCGGATCAGATGGCCAAGGATCTAAAGCCGCGAGAGATCGCGGCGCTGCCGCATTATAAAGGCGAACTGGTGATGCGGACGCATGGCGTCGGCTGCTACACGTCGCAGGCGGCAATGAAGAAGTGGAACCGGGCGAATGAATTGCTGGCCGACACGGCCGAGCGAGCCGCCGTCATCGCAGACTGGCTTGGTGGACCCGCCTATCCGCGCGAAAAGCTGCGAGAGGCCTGGATTCGAGTGCTCTGGCACCAGGCGCACGACGATCTTACCGGCACCTGCATCCCGCAGGCCTACACCTTCTCCTGGAACGACGAGCTAATTGCCCTCAACCAGTTCGCGAGCGCGCTCTCCACGGGCGGGGGCGCTGTCGCCGCCGGCATGGATACCAGCGCCGAGGGAATTCCGCTGGTCGTTTTCAATCCTCTTTCGTGGGATCGAAGTGACCCGGTCGAAGCTACTGTTGTCTTTCCGGGAGGGGCGCCCGCGGCGGTTCGGGTTTTCGATACCACCACGCGAGAGGAAGTTCCCAGCCAGACCCTCTCCACCGATGGAAATAGCGTGCGCCTGCTCATCTTTGCGACGCTGCCATCTGTTGCGTTCAAAGTGTATGACGTGCGCCCGTCCGAAACGCCGTGCGACATGAAGACCGGGCTCAGCATCAACGAGACCAGTCTCGAGAATGACCGGTACCGGGTCCGGTTGGACGCCGATGGAAACGTCTCCAGTATTTTCGATAAAGAGACTCAGATTGAGCTTCTGCGAGCGCCGGCCCGTCTGGAACTCTTTCATGACTATTCACACCGATATCCGGCGTGGGAGATTCTGTGGGCCACCATCAGCAATCCGCCCCGGGCTGTTGTCGCGGGGCCAAAAGTCCGGATCGCTGAGCAGGGGCCGGCTCGAGTCGCTCTGGAGGTGACGCGGGAAGCGGATGGCTCCACGTTCGTCCAGCAGATCCGGCTAACGGCTGGCGGCGACCGGGTGGAATGGGACACGCATATCGATTGGAAGACGCCAGGGACTCTCGTCAAGGCTGCCTTTCCAATGACGGCCGCTAACCCGGTCGCCACATTTGACCTCGGCGTTGGGGTAATCGAGCGCCCGAACGCGGACGCCAATCTGTACGAAGTCCCGGCTCAACAGTGGGCGGACCTGACCGACGCGTCGGGCAGTCACGGAATGGCGATCATGAACGACTGCAAGTATGGCTGGGACAAACCGTCGGACAACGCGCTGCGCCTCACCCTGATCCGAACTCCCGACAGCGGCGGATCGTGGAAACATCAGGAGACGAATGATATCGGTCATCATCACTTTGTCTACGCTATCGCCGCGCATCAGGGTGACTGGCGCCGGGGCGAGGTTCCACACAGAGCGGCGCGATTGAATCAGCCGCTCGTGGCTTTTCAGAGCGCGCCGCATCCCGGCCGGCTCGGGCGGTCGTTCTCATTTCTCCGGGTTTCCACAGATCAGGTCGCCGTCCGCGCCCTCAAAATGGCCGAGGAGAGCAGCGAAATGGTGATCCGGCTGCAGGAGCTGCAGGGACAGCCGGCCGACGTGGAGATTGAATTCGCAGCGCCGGTTTCCTCGGTCCAAGAGATCAACGCGTCCGAAGAGCGCGGGCCAAGAGCACGCCCCGAGCGGGGCCGGCTGGCTGTTAGCATGGCGCCGTATCAACCGCGCACTTTCACCATCCGGCTGCGCCGGTCGGATCATAAAGTTGGCGGCGCCACAAGCAGGCCGGTGGAAATCCCGTTTGACCTGGATGGGATCTCTACTGATAGCGCACGCGCCGATGGCGACTTCGATGGCGCCGGCCGCACTTATCCCGCCGAGCTGCTGCCAAACTCGCTCACCGCGGACGGGATTGTTTTTAAGCTGGGGAGCGGCGCCCCCGGGTCGAAGAACGCGCTCTCGTGCAAGGGTCAGACTATCGCGATCCCGCATGGCCGTCACAACCGGCTCTACCTGCTGGCAGCCGCGGTTGGCGGAGACGTGGAGGGGCCGTTTAAGGTTCAGGGTGGGCGGAGCGCCGGGAATCCAATTCCGATCAAGGTACAGGAGTGGACCGGCCTGATCGGGCAGTGGGACAGCCGGCTGGCCTATGACCAGCCGGACGGCGGCACTCAGGTGGTGACGCTCGGAAAAGACGGCAAGATTGAGGGGTTGGAAAACCTGAAGCCGGCGTTCGTCAAGCGAGACAACCTGGCATGGGTTGGCACGCACCGGCATTCTCCCACAGAGAACGAGCCGAATATCTTCTGCTATCTCTTCAAATACCGTATCGATCTGCCCGATGGCGCCACTGCCATCACCCTGCCGGATAACGACCGGATTCGCGTGTTCGCGATGACCGCATCCCGGAACAGCGCGGACGACGCTGTGCCTGCCGGGGATCTCTGCTCACTTTAGGCTTTCTTCACCACGGAGACGCGGAGCACGCAGGGAAAAGCAAGAGAGAGAAAAGCAAAAGGCAATTAACCACGGGGAACACGGGGAGAAAACGGGAAGAGAAAAGCGAAAAGTAAAGAGCGCAGAGCCGCAGAGGATGCTGAGAAAAGGGGAACGAGAAAACTGAGATAAGGATAAGGCTTCTAAGAAAACGCGAGGACTTTCGTCTCACTGTCCCGCTCTCTTACGCTTCTTACTCTCTCACTTTTCCGCTTTTCCCCGTGATCCCCGTGTCCCCCGTGGTTAATTGCTTTTTGCTTTTCTCCGTGTTCTCCGTGACTCTATTTCGCCGGAGGTGAGGGATGGGTCGATTGGATGGGAAGGCGATTATTGTGACGGGCGCGGGCGCGGGGATTGGTGAGGCGGCCGCGCTCCGGTTCTTGCAGGAGGGCGCTCGTCTGCTCGCCGTGGACCGGGATGCGGCGGCGCTGGACCGGCTCGTGGAACGCGCGAGAAGCGATCATCTGCGCTCGATGCAGGCTGATGTCTCGACCGCGGCCGGAACGTCGGGGATGATCCAGCAGGCGGTAGAGCTGTTTGGCCGGCTGAATGGGCTGTTCAACAACGCCGGTATCGTGCCGCAAGGAACCGTCGAAGAGACCTCTGAGGAGGAGTGGGACCGGCAGATCACGGTGAATCTTAAGAGCGTCTTTCTCGGCTGCAAGGCGGCGATTCCTGTTCTGCGGAGCTTCGGAGGCGGCGCGATTGTGAATACCGCCAGCGTCGCCGGGCTGGTGGGTATTCCGTCGCGGGCCGCATACTGCGCCTCCAAAGCGGGAATTATCGGATTGAGCCGGGCCATGGCGAAAGACTACGCCGGCGAGCATATCCGGGTAAACTGCGTCTGCCCCGGCACCGTTGACAGCCCTTCGTGGCGCGCCCGGGTCGCCAGCGCGGCGGATCCCGAAGAGGCGCTGCGGCAGTTCATCGCCCGGCAGCCCATGAACCGCGTTGGGACTCCAGAAGAAGTCGCAGCCGCCGCGCTCTATCTCCTCTCCGATGAAGCCGCTTTCATCACCGGCACGTGCCTGGTGCTGGACGGCGGCTGGTCGGCGTGAGGCGCGGGCGCGGATGGAGGACCGAGGACGGAGGACGGGCGCGGGGCGCGAGGAGCGGGCGCGAGGAGCGCTTTTGACTCATCCTTCACCCTTTGTGCTCTGTCCTCCACACCGGCAGCCGGTCCATGCGTATTACCCGGCCGCCGGCGTCGTGAAGCGCCCGCTCGTCGTCGGCGCGGGTCGCTTCGCCGGGCTTCGCCAGCTCCGCGCCGGCTCGCTCATACATCCGCCGGCTCATGAAAAGCGCGCCCGCCGGCGACGCAGCTCCAAACGGGATGCCCGACATCGGTATCGGCTGCACGCCGGGCCACCGAGCCAGCTTCCCGACGATCTCCACGGCCGTTCCATCTTCGCCATGCGCCAGGTCGCTCCCACAGATGCAG
>DASRZA010000117.1:0-3764 GCA_035686845.1 Armatimonadota bacterium
AGACGGCCCACGCACAGCGAGCGCCCACCCGTTTGAACTGGCGCGTGACTGGCGCCTGCCGCGTTCAACTTCACGCCGCCAGGGCCTCGAGCTCCGCTTCAGACGTCGTTTCCGTATTGAAAGTCGCGATTTGCTGCGCGCTCGCATCGGAGAAGAGCCGCGTCACGGCCGGGCTTCATCACGAACCCGGATGATCTCGCCACTGAGAATCCGGTCTTCGGGATCGACGCCTTCTGCCAGCATCAATTCCTGGACAGCTATGGCGCCTATGTGCGGGAGTTCTGGCGGGATGCCAAGAGCGCGGCGGACCTCCTGGGTATCGCCCTGCGTTGGAGTTTGCTGCTGGCGCCTCGCAAGCCACTGATCGAAAGTGTTCCCCACCGCCGGGCCTCCACCCACCTCTACCAACCGGGCCATCTTTGCCATCTGCTGCTCCAGGACCTCGACGCGCGACTGGAGTTCCTCTATTGTCGTCATCTGTGCCTCCCGGGAGGCAGACTAGCACGCGTATCCGGATCCGTCAACAGCCATGGAAACTATCCGAAACGCGGCCGCATAACCCGACGCTCGTGACGCAGCGGTGGTGGTACGTGGGCGTGGACTGGGTGATGCCCCGGCGGGCGGCGAGGATGTCCCCTGGACCTATACCGACGACACCAACACGGCGCTTTCCATTGTCGACTGCCTGCGGCGCCATGGGCGCATCGACCCGGACTGGCTGGCCGGGGACTTTGCCGGTCGCTGCGATCCCCGCCGCGGATATGGCCCTGCGATGCACGACTACCTTCAAAGGATCCGCATGGGAGCCGACTGGCGAACGGAGGCGCCGGCCCTGGCTCACGGTCAGCGCACTCGGTGTTCGTGATACTACGTGCGCCATCGTGGGCGGGATCGTGGCCCTGTACACGGGTGAGGCCGGTATTCCGAAAGCATGGCGCGGCGAACGTGAGCGACTGCCGGCATGGGTCTGAGGCAGGCAGCGGCCGGCCCTTGACGTCGTGACCGGCCCCCGTTCTGTAGGGCATCGAACGAAAGCCTTCAACTCGCTGCCTGGACAGTCACCGAGTCCGGTTCGAGACGTACCTCCACCTTCCGGTTCAGGGCCGCCGCAATCCGGTTGAGCATTTTGAGCGTGTGGCCATCGTAGTCGGCGTCCTCCAACCTGGCTATCACACTCTGAGTCGTGCCAACGCGCCTGGCCAATTCCTGTTGTGTCAGGCCGGCCGCCGTGCGGGCATCGTAAATGGCTCGCGCCGTCTGTAGTTTGGTGCGCTCCTCAACCAGGCCCACCTGGTAGTCCGGGTCGTTCCCAAACTCGTGGTTCAGTATGGCAAAGGCGCTATTGTTTCTATTCTTCATCTGATTCCTCCGGTTGTTCTGGTTCATAGCGGTGATTGGACGGATCCCGTTCATAGCGCCGCTTACGTTCCAGCGCACGCTCAATATCGGGATTTGGCACCCCCGCCTCCTTGGTCAAACCGTGCACCAGGATGGCGATCTCTCGACCATCGAAGAAGTAAAGTAAGCGGAAGTTCGTGCTGCCCAGGCGGGCGCGCAATTCGTGGATTCCATCCCTCAGAAGGTCCCCTTCGGGCCGACGGAGCTCATGTCCCATCTCCTCGAGGCGCTCTATACGGGCCTGTAGCTTCTGCAAAACGCGCGAGTCGCGCCTCGCCATTCCCCGAAGCCATTCGAGAGCCGGAACCGTGCCATCGTCCTCCAGGTAAAAGATCGCCTCACAGCGAGCCATGCCCTCTCCAATCACCTTACTATAGCAAAATTGCGATATTCAATCAATTAATGGATGAATTTACCGGCCCGGGCTATACGCGCGTCGGAACGCCCTCGCAGGTCGCTCTACATGTCGCGCAGCGTGAAGAAGCGCTTCACCTCTTTGGCGCACTCTCTTCTGAAAATAGGGCCGCCGTACGGCGCCAGAGAGCGTCGCGGCCCGGTCGCGGCCCGATCATTTTCATTCGTCGTGTTGCGCCGAAGGCTCATGATAACTCTGTAGAATGGCTGCGTATAGTCCGGGTCGCTGTAATGCGGGTTGGCCGGATCTGTCCTCGCCGCCGGAATGTAGTGCGGATTGGGATTTCGAACCCCGCCGCGGTTCGCAGCCATCCCACCTGACGCAAATCCGAACGCGCAGGCGGGTACGACAAACCGACAGAGTTTCACGGAATTACCCGTTCGCGAGCGCTCATCACAGATGATCCCCCGGAGTGAGGATGATCTCGGGACTATGGGCGTCGATGGGCGCCAGCCGCTGCGCCCGACCCATTCCCGGCGCGGTGGCAACGAGCAGGTATTGGCCGGGTGTCACGTTTTCAAGGACGCAGCGGCCATCGTCGCCGGTGGTGAGCACGGGGCCGCCGCTCCAGCCCACCGATTGATTTTCCGGAGTCATCCGATAGCTTGTCACCTGAGCGCCGGTTACCGGCTTGCCAGCGGTGTCCATCACCCGTACAGACGCGGACACCCCTGCGCTGAACCGCAGCGTCACCGCCACCGGCTTTCCCTCTGCGAGCTCAAGATGGGCGCCGGCAAAACGTTGATCTCGAGTCTGAGCGGCCAGATAGTAGAAGCCGGGCCGGAGGCCAGTTATCCGGAACCTCCCGGTGGCGTCGGTCAATATGCGGTGTGTGTTGATCACGCTGAAGTTCGGGTAGGCCCATTGATCATTCAGGCGAAAGACCTGGATTTGCGTGTTTGGGACCGAAAAGCCGGCCGCATCGAGAAGCCGTCCGGTGATGCTCAGCCCTGTTTTGAGCTGGAGCCGGAGGGGTTGAGGGTTCGTTTTCTGTGCGTCCGCAATGAGCGTTGTGGAACTGGAGTTGTCCGACGTCGCCGTCAGGGCGTAATAGCCTGGGGCAAGGCCTGTCAGCGTGAAAGCGCCATCCTCACCGGTGCTGGCGCTGCCCATGCTATCAAAGCTGGGGAATCGCCCGTTGTCAATAAGAAGTTGCGCCAAAACGCGGGCGCCATTCACGGGTCCGCCTGCCGGCCCGATAACTCGCCCCTCGATCTGCCGGCCTGTCGCAAGCTTCACATCCACAGCCTGTCTCGGCCATGCGTCCAAGTGGATGTGCGCGGCTCCAATGCCTCCGGCGTGAATGGCAATGTCTACTCCGGTGACGGAGGTGGTGTTCACCTCACCGAAGACGTGGAGCTTTGCGATCCCGTTCGGCTCGGTCACCGTGGCGCCGGAGTAGCCGGTTTCCGACGTTGGCATGCTTACGGATGCGGTTATATCCATCTGTTTGCCCGCGACCGGCCCGCCATCCGCGGACAGTACCCGCACCTGCAGCGTCGGCCGTCGCGAGACCGCGAAGACCTGCCCATCAAGACCTTTCGGTGGAACCTTGATGGTGTGACTCGCTTCCCAGTAGACTCCGTGCCAGTCGCCGTAGCCAATAGCCAGGCGGTAGGCGCCGGCTGCCGGAACCAGGAGGGATACCGAGCCGTCTTTGTTCGAAACGGCAGCGTCAAGCGGCGGCACGTACCCGCCCACTCCAGCGCCCGTCGTCTCGTTTTGTACGTACACGGCCACCGGGACCCCCCCGACAGGCCGGGCAGTCTCTCCGTGGTCGAGAACACGACCGGAGACCGTGATCGGGGCGCCGGCCGGCGCCCCGAAAGGAGAGACAAGCATCAGGCTGATCCCGCCATTGGGCTGCACTCCGTTCCAGGGGCGCAGGCTCAGCGCCGGCCCATCCCGGCCGGTGTCGGAAAGATTAACCGGCGCCGCGCCCGGCGCCGCG
>DASRZA010000118.1:0-3187 GCA_035686845.1 Armatimonadota bacterium
GCCGAGACCGCGTGGAAGGAAGCCGAAGCGCAGCGCGCGGAAGCCGAGACCTCGAGGAAAGAAACGGAAGCGCAGCGCGCGGAAGCCGAGATCGCAAGGAAGGAAGCCGAAGCGCAGCGCGCGGAAGCGCAAACGGAACGCGAAGCCCGGGAGCGGGCGTGGGCGAAGCTGCGGGACCTTGGCATCGATCCCGACACGCTCTGACCCGACAGAAGCTGCATTACGCTCAATGAGGGGCGCTGCGTGCAGTTCTGCTCAGTGACGGGCGCTGAGCCCAGGATATCGGCGCCGGTCGAGGCCGCACTCGAGCTGCGATAGCGAGATCCTGACCTGCACCCGTAAGCGCAGAATCGGAAGGAACCGGGGGCCGGCTTGGAGAACCCGTTCCTGACCGCGAACATCGTGCTCGCCCACTCTCAGTGCACCGAAACTAACTTATGAAAACACCTGGAATCGCTTTTATTGGCGCCGGAATGATGGGACAGCTGGCCCATCTTTCCAATTATGCGCGGCTGCGGGACGCGGGCGAATGCGACATCGTTGGTCTCACCGACCTAAAGCCGAAGCTAGCGGCGGCCGTCGCCGAACGGTACCATGTCCCCCGCGTCTATGCGAGCGCCGACGAGCTCCTCGCCGATCCGGCGGTCGATGGAGTGGTCTGCATTCAGCAGTGGCCCAATAACTACGCGCTGGTGAAGCGTGTGCTGCAGGCAGGCAAATCGGTTATCACTGAAAAGCCGATGCTTGGCCGGGTCGATGAAGCTGAAGAGTTGAGCGCCCTGGCGAAGAGCCGGGGTGTGCTGTATGCCGTGGGTTTTATGAAGCGGTATGATACCGGGGTTGAAATCGCCAAAAAACTGGCGGACGACTTCCGGCAGAGCGATGAGCTCGGTCCGCTCCTCACGCTGGACGCGCTCTGCGACGGTGGCGACTGGACGCATAACCTGGAGGCGCCAATCCGGGTGGATGATCCGGCGGCAGCCGCTGTCGACGCCGCCACCTACCCCGACGGCTGCCGCACGCCTGAGCAGCGCTCCGCCTACGGTTACTTGCTCAATATCTTCTCGCATAACGTCAATCTCTGCCATCATTTTCTGGGCGCGGAGATGGAGGCCCGGTTTGCGCAGTTTAAGAGCGCTCGCGCCATGAACGCCGCGCTCCGGTGTGACGGCGTGCTGGTGACGGTGCGGGGCGCGTCCAGCGCCGCGCATGAATGGCGAGAAGCGACCGTCCTGCGGTTCGCCGGTGGGGAGCTCTATGTTCGAACTCCCACTCCCATGAACCGGCAGCGATCCGCCGAAGTGCTCCTGCTGCGGCGTCAGAATGGCGCCTATACCACGACAAATTATCATGCCCCGGTCGATTGGGCGTTTTTCCGCCAGGCCCGCGGTTTTGTGCAGGCGCTCGCCGGTGAGGCGCCCCTTCGCAGCCCGGCTGAAGTCGCTCTGTGGGATGTGAAGGTCATGCAGCGTATCATCGAAATCGCCGAAATTATCGAATGATCACGCCCACCGATCTGAGAACGCTCGCCCGCGCGCGACTTGCGGATGCGGCGCTGCTCTGCCAGCGTGGACGGTACGACAGTGCGGTTTATATGTGCGGATACGCTATCGAATTCTCTCTAAAGGCACGGATTTGCCGCACCCTGAAATGGCCGGACTACCTTTCCACAGGCTCCTACCACTCGTTCAGGACGCATGACCTGGAGATTCTGCTGCACCTGTCGGGGATTGAATCCAGGATCCTCGGCCGCTATCTGGATGAATGGACCAGTGTCCAGGACTGGAACCCCGAGATGCGTTACAACGTTAATACGGTCGGAGAGGCTGAGGCATCCGCCATGATTGACTCGGCTCGGATACTGGTAAAGGTGATTTATGACTAAAGCGACCGCTGTACCTCTGTGGACCACATACGACTTAATTGCGAAGTTCCGTGAGATCGAAATTGAGATATCCGCGGAGAAAGGCAGTTTCGCGCTCTTCGTCGCTATTGCTCGTGAGGACGCTCCGGACCGACTCGATCTGATCGTTTCCGCGCCCTGGGTTGGTGAGAATAAGCGCGATGCGAGGAAGATCCTTACGGGCAAGCTGCAATCGAAACTTGAGATGCACGAATTACGGATGCTCGGGCGCGTTGAAGTCCTTGATCCCAATGAACCATTCGTGCAGGTTTGGCATCGAGTGAGCGTCGTGGAACATGCTGAGAATCTCATATTCAATAATCTGACCGTTCGTGGTCAGTTCGGCTCCATATTCATGCCCCAGGCGTACCTGATCACTTCAAAGCCTGTGGATGACTCTTCGGTTCCACCGTCGCGCCGGCGGTCTGACATCGCGAACTCTGATCCAGATGCTAAGCTCGTAATTCAGACCAGGCGCGGTTCGTCGCGCCGGCGGTCTGACACCGCGGACGCTGATCCGTCGACCTTGCTCACCGCGTAGTTATTCCGCAGGACACACTCATTGAGAGGAGACATATCTTGGACCGCGCTCACCTCGCCATCAATTCAGTCTCTAGCCGGCAGTCGTCGCTTGAGGAGGCGCTTGAAGCCTACGAAAGCGCCGGATTCCGGAACGTCGAGTTCCAGATGGGACTGCTTAAGAAATGGCTGGCCGACGGGCGATCCGTCGACGACGCCCGGCAGCTATTAGCCCGCCGACAGCTCCACTGCATTGGAGGATTCGAAGCTGGCATCGACTGCTTCTCGGTGGGGGAGAAGCACGAGGCGAACCACCGGCTGCATCTCGAAAACGCAAGGCTGATTCACGAACTCGGAGGCGGAACGCTGGTGGTGGGCACCGATGGACCGGAGCGTCCGTCGCTTGAGGCGCTGGACATCGTAGGGCAAACGATGCGCGGCCTGGCCGAGCGGATGACGGATCTTAATGTTGACCTGGCGGTGGAGTTCAACTGGTCGCCCCTGGTGAAGAGCTTCAAGAGCGCTGTCGTCGTGTCGGAAGCGGCCGATCATCCTCGCGTGGGAATCTTATTCGATCCGGCCCATTACTATACGACCGTCAGCAAGCCGGAACACCTGAATGAGCGCACCGTTCCCTGGATCAAGCATGTTCATTTTGATGACATGCGCGACAAACCGGGCGAATATAGCAACTGCAATAGCGACCGGGTTCTCCCTGGCGAAGGCGCCATCGATCTCCCGGACCTGATCGGCCGCCTCGAACGC
>DASRZA010000119.1:0-35201 GCA_035686845.1 Armatimonadota bacterium
GAGCGTGTGGGAGGGTGAGTGTGTGGGAGGGTGAGTGTGTGGGAGGGTGAGCGTGTGGGAGGGTGAGTGTGTGGGAGGGTGAGTGTGTGGGAGGGTGAGTGTGTGGGAGGGTGAGTGTGTGGCTGTGTGAGTGTGTGGGAGGGTGAGTGTGTGGCTGTGTGAGTGTGTGGGAGGGTGTAACACTGATAGGGTGCGTGTGGATCCCGCTGTATCAGGCTCCCGTGGACAAGAACACACCCCGCGAACCAACACCGGATACCCAATACCTAATACCTAATACCTATGACCTATTTTGCGGATACCATTGCAGCCATGGCGACCGCGCCCGGTGAGGCGGCCATCGCCGTGGTGCGGATGAGTGGGCCGGAAGCGCTCCGGATCGGGCGGGAGTTTCTCCGGGGAACAGCGGGCCGTGCGCTTCCTCGATTTACTCCTCGTCGGGCGCATCTTTGCGAGCTGCTCGACGCTGACGGCGCGCCGGTGGACAGCGCAGTGGTGACATGGTTTCAAGCGCCCGGCAGCTATACCGGCGAAGATATTTTGGAGATAAGCGTCCACGGTGGTTTCATGGCCTCACGCACTGCGCTGGAGCAGTGTCTTCGTCGTGGCGCCCGGCCGGCTCAGCCGGGTGAATTCACGCTGCGGGCGTTCCTTAACGGCCGGCTCGATCTTTCGCAAGCCGAGGCCGTCATCGATACCGTCCAGGCGCAAACACGCGCCGGTCTTCGTCTTGCGCACCGGCAGCTCACGGGGTCTCTGGCGAACCGCGTGCAGGAAATCCGGGCGAAGGCGCTGGGCGTCCTCGCTCAGGTGGAAGCCGCGGTAGACTTTCCGGATGACGTGGAGGATCCGGACCGAGCGGCGCTCGCCTCCGAGATTGAGGCCGCTTCAGATCTTTGCCGCAAACTCAGCGCCGAAACTCGCGCCGGCCGGATCTACCGCGACGGGATCCGCCTGGTGATAATGGGACGTCCCAACGTGGGAAAGTCCAGCCTTCTCAATGCTCTGCTCCGTGAAGAGCGCGCCATTGTCACCGCCCTGCCCGGCACCACCCGTGATCTTATTGAAGAGCCGCTGTCCATAGGCGGTGTGCCGGTGCGTGCCGTGGACACCGCAGGACTGCGTGAGACAGAAGATCCGATCGAGCGAATTGGCGTGGAGCGCGCCCGATCCTCCATCGAAGCCGCCGACATCCTGCTGCTGACGCTCGACCGCTCGGAAGAGATCCAGCAAGACGACTGGCTCGCCTTGCAGCAGACTTTTGGCGCCCGCGCCGTGATCGTGCTGAACAAATGTGATCTTGCCGGCCGCTGGGACGCCGCGTGGGAAGCTCGGGGGCTTCGTATCGGCGATCGACTTGTTGAGGGATCGTCCTGGCCAACGGCGCCGCCGGTGGTCAACGCGGCGGCGGCGCCTGGCGAAGGCATTGACCGGGTCGAGGCTGCCATTTTGCAAACTCTCTTCAATGGCGCGGTCATTGCGGCGGACTCGCTCGACGCCGGCTCTCTGCGCCATGGCCTGGCGTTGGAACAGGCGGCTGAGAGCCTGGATCATGCGCGGGCCACGGCGCTTTCAGCCGCGCCGCTCGATCTGATCTCAGTGGATATCCGGGGAGCGCTGCAGGCTGTGGGACAGATTACAGGTGAGACGGCCGGCGATGATCTCCTGCACGAAATCTTCAGCCGCTTCTGCATTGGCAAATGAAACCGTTTCTCTGGCGCCGTCCTCTATACGGTGGAGAGCCGGTCTCATGGGATGCTATCCTTGAATGAGCATCTTGTAATAGGAGGGGCGAGGTATGCCTTGCCCGATCCAGGTCAATTTCGAACCCCCAGATTCCTAAATGAGAGGAGGTGATCATCGTGAATATTATCAGCGGCCCAGCGCTCAGTCGCGCCGGGGCGTGCAGGGGACTTGCGCCTCCTGCCGTGGGCAAGAACAAAGGCGGTTGAGTCTGAACAACACCGGGGCCGCCGGGCGCGGTCCACACGTTTACTGAAAGGCAATTTGATGATCCTGTTTCAGCGGAGGGCGCTCGCGTGCGCTCTTCTACTTGCGGCGCCCTGCGCCTCTTTTGCGGCCGATCCGCCGCCCGCTCGAACGTTGACCACCCGCTTCACGTACACCGCAACCGTACCCGCAGTTCCTTCCGGCGCTAAGGCGCTCAATCTCTGGCTTCCGATTCCCTCCAATAGTCCCTGGCAGCACGTCGATGACCTCACCGTTGACAGCCGGATCCCGTACCGGATCACTCGTGAGCCGCGGTTCGGCAATCGTATGGTCTTTGTTCACTCCACCAGCCCCCAAAACAACACGGCGATTACCGTAAGCTTCATCGTCACCCGACACCCGGTTCAGGTTCTCGCAAAACCCGCAGAGGACGGTAATGCCACGGCGGATCCACTGGCTGGGACAAAAGTAGACGGCGCACATTTCGCCGCGCTGCTTAAGCCCGATCGGATGGTTCCGGTCGGGGGAAAATATGGACAGATCGCCCGCGACGTGATGGGAGATCACAGGACTCCCATCAGCGAAGCTCACGCCTTCTTTAACAACGTGATTGCCACGATGCATTACGATTACAAGCATGAATCTCCGAAGCTGGGTGACGGCGACGTGGCGTTTGTCTGCGATTACAAGCTGGGGAACTGCTCAGATCTGCACAGCTATCTGATCGCCCTCGCCCGGAGCGTTGGAATTCCGGCCTATTTGGAATTTGGCTTTCCGATTGCTGGTATTCCGTTCAGTGATCCGCTCCCCAAAGATGGAACCATCACGGGGTACCACTGCTGGGTCTGGTTTCACGATCCCACCCGCGGCTGGATTCCGATCGACGCCGCCGATGGCCGCCGGTGGCTCGATGCCAAACTGCCAGCGGCGAAGAACTATCTCTTCGGCGACCTCATTACGGAGCGAACGGCGGTCGCCATGTCGCGCGGGCGGGACATCACGCTGCAGCCGCCTCAAAAGAGCGCGCCCCTCAATTACTTCATTTATCCCTATGCCGAGGCGGACGGAAAACCGGTGGATGCGACCTGGACCTTGAAGTATCATCTTATCGACGAGGTCGCCGAAAACGCCCCGGCCGGGGATCTGCAGGAGCAGGTGGCGGAGCTGCGCCGGTTGGCGTTGGAGCAGCAGGATGAGATCGCACGGCTGCAGGCGCAGATCGGAGGTCACCCGGCCGCGACCCCGGTCGCCGCGTTCCCGGCGGAGACCGCGCCAGGGACGGCGCCCGTCGCGCCGCAGCCGGCCGCCGCAGCCGCCGGCGCAGCGCCGGTCCCCGTAAACGCAACCATGCCGGCGTCGACCCCTCAACCGGCGCCCCCGTCGCCAAAACCGCGCTTCAACTTCTATGGCTTTCTTCGACTTGACGCCATCTACGACTCAAGCATCACTAATAATGCGCAAACACCCTTTTATGTGCTCTCGCCGAGCAATCCGAACGTGGGTGGCGCCGGGAATAGCGTCTTCACAATGCACCCTCGTCTTTCACGCCTCGGCTTGAATATCTCCGCGCCGCCGGGAGCGATTAAGAATGGAAGCGTGACGGGCAAGTTCGAGGTGGATTTTCAGAACGGTGGTGGTCTAACCGCGGAATCCCGGCCGCTACCCCGAATCCGCCACGCTTACATCCAGGTGCAAAAGGGATCGAATAGCTGGCTCTTTGGCCAGACGTGGGATCTTATCTCACCGCTGTTTCCTTCTCCCAATGATGATACTTTGATGTGGAATGCGGGAAACCTGGGCGACCGCCGGCCGCAAATCCGCTACACCTACGCGCCTCGGACCACCCCGTTCAACGCTGCAGTGGCGCTTGGCCTGACCGGCGCCGTCGATGCGCAGGACCTCGACGCGAACGGTGTCCGCGATGGCGAGAACAGCGGACTACCCAACGTGCAGGCCCGGTTTGGCTGGAAGCGGTCTAACCTTGATGCCGGAATCTGGGGCCACTACGCCTGGGAAAAGACAACTAAAGCGATCGCCGGCAAGACCCGTTTCAACAGCTATAGCGCCGGTCTTGACGCGAAATGGCAGCCCACGCGGAAGTGGGACCTTATGAGCGAAATTTGGACGGGGTCCAACTTGAGCGATTTTCGCGGAGGAATCGGCCAGGGTATCAACGCGACGACGGGCGATGGAATCCGCAGCCGGGGCGGCTGGATCGAACCAGGCTATCACGTCACCCCAAAGTATCGCGTCGCCGTGGGTTACACCCTCGACGATCCGGTTGGCGCCGACGTGCCGATGGGCGGGCGAACTCGCAACTCCGCCATCTATCTGCACAATCAGTGGCAGCTTCCCGCCAATCTTGAGATTGGCGCTAACTACCTCTACTGGACCACCCAGTGGAAAGGCCAGGACACCGGGATTGATAACCGGTTCAACTGGTTCATCCAGGAGAACTTCTGAGAAAGGACGAAGGACGGGACGTGAGGCGCGGGTCGCGAGGCGCGGGACGTACGTAGTGGCGCAGGCCTGCGCCTCTGCATCGGGTCGCGAGATGCTCGGCGCCTTTGATTCATCCTTCATCCTTCATCCCTCATCCTTTCGAGGTCCCCCGTCCGGGATCTACCGCAGCTCCTGCAGCAGATCCCGGGCCGCCGCGGCGGGATCGGGGGATGCTGTAACGTCGCGACCGATCACCAGGTAATCGGCGCCGGCGGCGAGGGCGTTCGCCGGCGTCATGACGCGCTTCTGGTCGTGGTTGGGACTGCCGGCCCGTCTGGCGCCGGGCGTGACGATAACAAAATCTTCGCCGCAGGCCTCGCGTATGGCGGCCGCTTCCTGCGCCGAGGCGACCACGCCATCCAATCCGCAATCCTGTGTAAGGCGCGACATCCGGAGCGCGAGTGAGCCGGGCGCTTCTTTTACGCCGAGGGTCTCATTCAACAAATCCCGATCCAGGCTGGTGAGAATCGTGACCGCCAGTAGAATCGGGGGTGGGGTGTCGGCCGCAGTGCTCTCCTGCAGCACAGCTTCGGCCGCCGCCATGAGCATAGCACGACCGCCACTGGCATGCACGTTGAGCATCCAGACCCCGTGCTTTACCGCGGCGCGACAGGCGCCTGCCACGGTGTTCGGAATGTCGTGAAACTTGGCGTCCAAGAATACCCGGCCGCCATCCCGCGAAAGTTCCTCCAGAATCCCCGGTCCAATCGCCGTAATGAGCTCCAGTCCCACCTTGTAGGCGCCCATGTATGAACCGGCTCGCTTTGCCAACGCCAGCGCCGATTCCCGATCTGGCCGATCCAGCGCCAGGATTAACCGCTCTCTCACTGTCATAATTAGCTCCCGCTGGTGATTTCCCTTAAATCCCGATATTCGGCCTGAATGCGCCTACTCCTGCGAGGAACCGCCGAACGACGAAGGACGGAGGACGGAGGAAAAGGCGCCGGAAACTGAGGAAACCAGGGAATTGGGATACTGGATGACGGGCGCGGGCGCGGCAAACTGAGGAAATCGGGAAATCGAGGAAACTGGGAATCGGCGCCGGGGCGAGGGCGCTGCAAACTGGGATACCGCCGCGGGACACGAGCGAAGACGCCTGCGCTACCGGGGTACTGATGGTGGCGCAGGCCTCCGCTATTGTGTAGCGAGCCGCGGGTTCTCTCCTCCGTCCTCCGTCCTTCGTCTTTCGTGCGCGTGGGAGGTCTTTGCAAGCGCGAAGGAGAATACGCGTATCAGCGCGTGAGTGTGAGAGGCACGGCGCCCAATCAGCCGGCTTCGAAACGAGAACGCCTGCACTGCCCTTTTTATTCGCGATTATTTTCATGAGTTCACCACCGACCTCTGTCACGATCGAAGTTGAAGGTCCACCGCGGCGCATCGTTACCGACGCGGGCGCCGGCGGCTACCAGGCGTTTCCCGATATCTGCCGGCTGCGCGACGGATCGCTCCTCTGCGTCTTCTATGCCGGCTATGCCCATATCTCTCACCCGGACACAGCGTGTCCCCGGGGCGGCCGGGTCCGCGGAATCCGGTCCGGTGACGAGGGCGCCACGTGGAGCGCGCCCGAAACGGTCGTGGATACGCCGAACGACGATCGCGATCCCTCAGTCTGCTGCCTGCCGGATGGAAAGATTCTCTGCAACTTCTTTATGTATGGACCCAACGGCGAATGCGATACCTGCCTGGTTGAGTCTCGAGATGATGGCCGTTCGTGGAGCGATCCCGAGATCGTACTCCCCTCATTCGCGACCTCCACTCCGATTCGCCGGCTTCGTTCGGGCCGGCTTCTGATGCCCGTCTACACCGTGGACGGCGGCAAGCGCGCGTTCGCGGCCGTTTGCCTCTCCGATGACCGCGGCAAGACCTGGAGCGCGCCGCATCCGATTGGCCTGGACGCCGGTAAAACGGTGGATGAAACCGATATCTATGAGCGCAAAGATGGCACGCTGCTGGCAGTGATGCGAGACGGGATGTACGGCGCTCTATCACACGACGAAGGCAAGACCTGGGGCCCTATCTATGACCTCGGCTTTCCGGGCCACTGTCCCTATCTCCTGATGACCCGAAACGGGGTGCTCCTGCTGGCGCACCGTCTGCCCGGCACGGCGCTTCATTACAGCCTGGATGAGGGCCGTACCTGGCATGGCCCGGTTTCCATCGACACCGTTATCGGCGCATATCCCAGCATGGTCGAGATCCATGATGGCCGGATTCTCTGTGTTTATTATGAAGAAGGCCCTCGCTCAGCGATTCGGGCGGTGACGCTGCGTGTGGAAACGCATTGAAAGCGATCACTTTATGCTCAGGATTCCCCAACGGTTTTGCGGAGACGCTTTTATGAAAGTCAGAAATCTGGCCTTACTATTAGCCTGCGCGGCGGCGCTCGTTCAATTGGCCCCTGCGCCCGCGTCCTCCACCGTGCCGCTTACGCCGGTGAAAGCCGAGCCGGTCGGAATCGGAGGCGCCGGCGCGCTCTTTAACCCGGCCATATCGCCGCATGACCCGCGGCTGCTCTTCGTCTCCTGCGACATGAGCGGTTTCTATCGCAGCGATAATGGCGGGCAATCATGGAGCATGGAGGACGGAAGGCAGATTCAGGGATCTCCGTCGGCCCGAGTCTTCTTCCATCCGGTTGATCCGGCTGTTGTTTTCCAGTACGGGCCCCGGAATGGGCTGCAGATTTCGCGCGACCGCGGCGTTTCGTGGACGCCGTTCGTAACCGAACCGCCCTGGGGCGCCGCGGCGGTCACCGCAATGGTGATTGATCCCGGGGCGACATCCCATATCCTGATCGGGACGGAGAATGGACTCTTCCGATCCAGAGACGCGGGCAAGACGTGGACGAAAGCGAATGGAATTACGGGCAGCGTGATCGGGCTGTTCATCGACCCAACTACATCTTCCGCCGGCCGGCGATGCTTTGCCGCAATCCCCGGCGGAGTCTATCGTTCGGACGATGGCGGCGATACGTGGGTCGAATCGGGCGTCGGCCTTCCATGGCGCGGAATTCGCGCGTTTACCGCCGGCGCCAGCGTGAAAACCGGCCGTGTGGCCCTTTACGTCACCATTCCAAGTCGTGCGGTGAACGGCCGTTTCGAGGGAGGCGTCTATCGGTCGACCGACGGCGCCCGCACCTGGGAGAGCGCCATGGGCGAGGGAATCAACACCGCGCTCGGAAAAAAGGACGAATACGGCATTGGAGACATCGCTGAGTATAACTTTGTCGACATGGCCGCCAATAACCCCGATGTTGTCTACACTACAACCAGCGGCACCGGTTACTGGCCCCCCTATCATTTCACCGTCTTTCGAACCGCCGATGGCGGCCGCCACTGGCAGTATGTCTTTACCGGCGATCCCCGCTTCAAAAACCGGAACGTGCAGCTTGGCTGGATCACATGGGATCTAAACTGGGGCTTTGGCGGCCCTCCGATTGGGTTTACGGTCTCCCGATCCGATCCGGACGCTGCCCTCTATACCAACGTCGGCGTCTTTTCCACCACCGACGCCGGAAAGCAGTGGCGGCAGATCTACACAGCGCAGGCGCCGGGGCAGGGTCCCGAGGGACCGGGTCAGCGATGGCGTTCCATCGGATTGGAAGTGACGACAAACTGGAATTATTACATCGATCCGCATGATCCATCCCTCCACGCCATCTGTTACACCGATATCGGCTTCGCTCGCAGCACGGATGGCGGCAAAGACTGGCAGTGGAGCGCGAAAGGCGCCCCATGGGACAACACCTTCTATCAGCTTGCGATCGACCCGCATGTTAAAGGGCGGGTCTGGGCGGCCGCGTCGAATCAGCACGACATCCCGCACTGGACGCAGCAGGAGGGAGCGGCCCACGGCGCCCATCTCGGCGGGATCGTGGTTAGTACCGATGGCATGAAAACCTGGCGCGCGGCCGGAACCGGTCTCCCCGACGCGCCGGCCGTCTCCGTCGTGCTGGATCCGCACAGTCCGCCGGATCGGCGCCGCCTCTGGGCCCCGTTCTGGGGAAGCGGCGTCTATCGAAGCGACGATGGCGGCGCGACATGGGTTAAGAAGTCCGAGGGCCTCGGCTATCCGGGCAATCTTAACAGCTACCGGCTCCAGCTTCAACCAGATGGCGCCCTCTACTGCGCCGTGGCGGCCCGGCGGCAGAACGGCAACCATTATCCCGTGGCGGGCGGCCTCTGGCGCAGCCACGATGGCGGGGATACCTGGGAGTGTGTCACGGAGAGCCTCAAGCCATTCGGGATGATGGATTTCGCCATTGATCCGAGAGATCCGAAAGTGATCTACCTCTGCCAGATGCCCACCCCGAACGGCGAGATTGGGGGTGTTTACAAAACTACCGATGGCGGGCAGACCTGGCGCCGGCTGCCGCTGAAAGTCCACTCCTCCGCAAACGATCCCTACGTCCACGCCTTCGCGCCGATCTTACACCCGCTCAATCCCGACATCGTTTTTGTGACCACGGAAGGTGAGGGCGCCTGGGTGAGCGAGGACGCCGGCGAAACCTGGCGAGAGTTCAAGGCCATCCCATTCATGACGCCGCACCGCATCACCTTCGATCCCACCAATCCGAGCCTCATTTATATGACCACGTTCGGCGGCGGCGTCTGGAAAGTGACGCTGCGGTGAGAACGCGTTCATCTCAATCCCCCTAAACCCCGTAGGGCAATTCCGCAACGGGAGAGCGACATAATGGAGATAAAACGAATGTTTGATATAATGTAAGCAGTTGCGATGGACGAGTCAGAGGACTCGAAAAATGGATGTCCGGCTTAATCGGGCGAGTGCAAGGGAGGCCAGATGAGTTACAAGTCGACCATAGAATGGACAGACGCGACATGGAATCCCGTGACGGGCTGTACTCAGGTGAGCCCGGGATGTGATCACTGTTATGCGATGCGGTTCGCGGAGCGGTTCCGCGGCGTCTCCGGGCATCCGTACGAGCAAGGGTTCGATTTGAAATTATGGCCTGAACGTCTCTCCGCGCCCCACACGTGGCGGCAGCCAAAGCGGATCTTTGTCAACTCCATGTCGGATCTTTTCCATCAGGAAATCCCTGACGAGTATATCCGGAAAGTATTCGACGTGATGGCGTCAGCGGACTGGCACGTTTATCAGGTGCTCACCAAACGCAGCCATCGACTGGCAAAACTCGCGCCGAGTCTTCCTCTGCGACCACACATCTGGCTGGGTGTCTCCATCGAGCTCAATCGCTATGCATGGCGGGCGGACCACCTGCGTCAGGTAAGCGCCGATATAAGATTCATCAGCGCGGAACCTCTCCTCGGACCGCTGGACCGACTCGATTTGAGTGGAATCCAGTGGGTGATCACCGGCGGTGAGAGCGGACCGCGCTGCCGCCCCTGTGATCCCGGATGGGTCCGTGAGCTGCGGGATCGCTGCCGCGAGCAAAGGATTGCATTCTTCCACAAGCAATGGGGTGGTCGCCTCCCGAAATCCGGCGGCCGCATCCTCGATGGGCGCACGTGGGATGAACTGCCAGCGTCGCTATCGGATGCGGCTCCGTAAAAGGCGGCGGCCGGACGGGCGCTGCACGTGCAATCCTTCGACTAATTCCGATTTTCCGTTCATAGCCGTTCGGAAACCGGCTGGGTTATCGGCGCTGCGTAAATCGCCGAAGAGATTCGGCTCCTACAATCGCTGCGGCGCCCCCGTAGGAGCACAATCCCTTGTGCGACTTGGGCGAAACCCTCCACCCGGCCGCGGGAGCGTGATCGCCTTCGAGATGGCGGCCGCAATCCCAGCCCGGCCGTTCCTCGGCGTCTCCTTCAGCCGCGCGCGTGTAGATCCGGATCGTCGATGCGGACCGGGCCTGAATCGGGCGCCGGGTCGTCGATCTCGACCGGCGTCGGTTTGGGCGCCGGGACGCCAACCAGGTCGTCATCCCTCTCGGGCATGCCGAAGCCGGTACGTTCGCGGTGCTCTAACGGGTCGTCGAATCCATAGCGGCCGCGGCCGAAACTCCTCCTATCGCCGAGTGGATCGTCGATCCATTTGCGGCGGCGTTCCCGACGGCGTCGATGACGGCGCGGTGGGCGCCACGGAGGCATGGGGTTTACGATGACGGTCTTGTGGAATCGGATATCTCGCACACGAACCGCATCTTCATAGTATTGGAGCAGCACGAAGAGCGCGAAGCCCAGAACCAGGAAACGGTCCGCCGCCGGATCGACCTCTACAAGATATCCGTCCGGCAGGCGAGCAACCTTCCCGATCATCTTCGAATCGGGTGCAAAAAACCTGACTTCCCAGCCATCCAACGGCCAGGTAATCGTATAGGCGCGGCGCTCGGTGAGAGCCTGGTACCACCGGATCACTCCTCTCCGCCGCGGCGATGCGCTTATGCCCACATCGATGGCGATCTCATCCCATGAATCCTTTAAGCTGTCGAAGAGACCGAATGGCCGCCCGCCGGACGTGCGAAGCCCCCGGTCGATGATTCGGGCGCGCAGAATATCGTCCTGCCGCACGCGCCACGTTGAAATGAAGGCCGGGCTGCGCGCTACGTCGAGTATCCGCCGGTCGTCCTCGTACAGCGCCGCGCCGGACCGCCAACCGCCCAGCGCTATCTTAAGTTCCGGCCCTGACGCAGGCGTCAGCGTTAGCGCCGTGGTTTCCGGCGAGATCAAACGGTCGGTTCGGTACTGTTCCATCTCGGTTTACCCTCGATCATAAATGGTTATCATCACCTGGACTTCACAAAACCATTGACGTTATTCCCAATGCGACGCGCAGCGTCGCGCTCTTTGACATTACGGAGACTCACCGGATTAGCCATATTGTCTGTCGCCGGAAACGCGCCGATTCCCTCGCGTCGGCTCCCGAATTGTACGCAGGAAAACGCGTGCGGCTGTCGAAGACGATGGGACCAGGCGTTCCAGGCGCTCTGGTTGGTCGCTAACGATCACTTTTCTGAGATGACCTGGAACACAAGGAGGTTCGGTCATGCGACGCTTTGACTCTCCATCAACCGGTATTCTCGCGCTGATCTTAGCGCCCATACTCATCGTTGGATGGATGATGACTCGCCATAAAAAGCCGGCGCCGAGCGTCCAGACGCCCACCGCCGCGGTTTCCGGCGGTTATCCATCGGGCGGCTATCCATCGGGCGGTTATCCATCGGGCATTCCTGCTGCGAACACGCCGGCGCAGTGGGCGGCTTTGTACTCGGCCTCGGCAACTCCCCTCAATCGGCTGACACCCATTCCGAACGGCCCCGGCCTTATTGTTTGCGATCCGGTGGCGGCGGCCTCCTCGAGGAACCTCGCGAACTTTGGCGCCGGCTGCGGCCGTTGGCTCAATCTGGCGGCGGCAGGGCAGTTCAATCTGGACCGGACACCGCTGATCGAGTCAACGTCCCGGGCTATCCGGGAACTGGGCAAAACGAACCTCGCGCTGACCGCCGGCGAAGCGTTCAAACTGCCGTCTATGAACGGGGCGACCCACGCGGCGGTGGGAACGATCAGTGGAACTGCGGCGCGCTGCACCCTCACCTATAGCCTCTATGATCTATCCACGCACAAACAGATCGGCGCGCCGATCTCAACGACGAACTCCGAGCAGGGGATTGCGAGCCGGCTGCCTGCGATGGCGCATCAGATTTGCCAGCGAATGCACATCGGAAGCGCCCCAGCGCCTCACATGGTGAGCCTCGATCCCGCCGACCTGGCGCTGATCGGCAGAGTGGCCTGGGGTGGCGACATGACGATGAGACCCTCTGACCTCACTGCAATCCGTGCGATGGCGCTGAAATCGCCGCTGGCTGGTATCACGGCCATCGCCTCGTACGTGTTTCAAACACCCACCGACGAAGCAAAGTTTATACAACGCCTCTGCCAGCAGGCGCCGGATAATGCGCTGGTTTTATCCACGATGGCTCGAGACGCGCCGGGGTCGTTCTATCAGCAGTGGCCGGTGGCCGCCGCGGCCCTGGCGAAGCATCCGAACAACTACCTTCTCAGCATCTGCCAGGTACAGCATTGCCGGGGGGCGAGCGGCGGCGATTCCACGCCGACGACCGACGAGCGCACTGCCGCCGAACATGCGTACCGCTGCGATTCGCGCAACCCGGACGCCTGCCTGACGTTGGGATGGACCATTGGTAATCAGGCTGATACCGTTCGCGGCGGCGCCACCTACGTGGGCATGGATTCCACCCAGGTGCAATATGTCGAAACCGCCTATCCGGAGTGGGTGAAGATGAGTCACCGCGCGGTGACGCTGGATCCGTTGTACGGTAAGGCGTGGCTTCGCCTGTCGACCGCTGCGGCGTTCGATGGAGATGAAGCTCTGGCGGATCGAGCGATCTGGAAGGCAATCCGGTTTGACAGCCATAATACGGAAGTCTACTGGTGGGGCATGCAGCTCTACCAGGAGAAATGGTTCGACAATATGGAGAAGTTAGATCGCGTTGCCCGGGCCGCCGCGGCAGCCGATTTTGCAAACGCTTCTGAGACTATTTATATTGCTCGCACTCTTCGGTACAACGGCTTTCCAGATATGGCCGCGACTCTGCTCTCGCGAATGGTGAAGCAGTACCGTGGTCAAATACTCCACCATCCTGATGATTCGATCGGCTGGTGCGGTCTTGCTGACGGCCTTTACTGGCAGGGGCATTACACCGAGGCGGCAGCCGGCTATCAACATGTGTTGAAACTGACGCCCGATGACGGCTACGTTCATTATTATCGAGCGCAGGCGTTGGCGCAGGACGGACAGGATACAGCAGCCCTGAACGAGTACCGTGAAACATTGCGCCTTTTGCCCGGTTATCCCCCGGCCGAAGACGCATTGAGCCGCCTGACATCGAAGAGGCCCGTCCGTAGAGCTCCGGTCGCCGGAAATGCTATGCCCGGATCGGAAGCCTTAACCTGGGCGGTTTCTCGTGAATGAACAGCACCAGATTCAGATCAGCAAGTTCCTTTCAAAATACCTGCGCCACGAACCCGAGGCGTTGGGTTTGGAACTCCAGCCCGGAGGATGGGTGTTTGTAGAAGAACTGCTCGCTGCCTGTAATCGAAGCGGGATGCCGCTCACCCGCGAGCAGCTTGAAGAAGTCGTGCAAAACAACGATAAGCAGCGGTTCTCGCTTGACGAGGGCGAGACCCGTATCCGCGCCAACCAGGGACACAGCACGCCGGTAGACTTGCAGCTTGAGCCTGGCGAACCACCGGCGGTTCTCTACCATGGAACTCCCGAAAAATTCTCCGCGGCGGTGGATCGGGAGGGCCTCAAGAAGATGGAGCGACATCACGTCCATCTCTCCCCGGACGAGGCGACAGCCCTCAAGTTAGGCGCCCGGCGCGGCCGGCCGGTCGTTTATGTTGTGGATGCGGCGGCGATGCGACGCGATGGGCATACGTTCTACCGCTCGGAGAATGGTGTCTGGCTCGTCGACCGGGTTCCGCCCGAGTATCTTCACCGAGTGCCGCGGGCCGGCGCGAGGTAAACTCGTTGTCCGTTGGCCCGCGGCCGGTATGGCTGTCGGACCCCCCGCGCTCAGGCGGAGACCACAACAATGCTACGAAACACCCCGGTTCGTCAATCGGATTACCCGGCTGACATCTGAGAGAACGATCCATAGACTTCCGAACATTTGCGGGACTGAGGCTCGTGTCTGATTGAACGGCCCGCAGATGCAGTTTATTCGAGCGAAATGGGTTATAATAGCAAAGCTAGGGGACGAAAATCGACTTCATGCCGTGTGAGCTATCGGTTCAGTGGATGGCTCCTATATCCCCGGCCTCCCCTCCAAGTTCAGAGCCGCTAAGGTCAGTCGTCTCTTTTTTTGTTCGTAATAGGTCCCTGTCGCTGCGGCCGGATCATCCATATCCCGAATGAGTCGGCATTGGGGCCAAACGAGCTCTAGATAGCAGTCTTCGCGATGCTCGTACAGACGCTGCAGGGACCAGAGAAAGTAATCTGCAGCCTGAAGACCGGCCCTTTCATAGGCGAAATGATCTGAGACCGTCAAGACTGGAGGGTCGGATCGCTTTCCCAGGAATACTTCGCGAGTGCTCTCCAGAGCGGATCGAAGCGCCTTGGTTCGGGATGAAGTTCCTCGGCGAGCAAAATGCACGTGGTAATGATCATGTCGGTGTAAGCGGCCGTTGAAGAGATGTCTCACGACATGATCGTAGAGATTATTGGGAGTAGTGTAATCGATCGACAGGCGGCGCGCTGAAGAGCAACATCGACCCCGGTTCCTGCTCGCGCAGTGCCGATCGAAATTCGACGCTGCCAGACGAGCAGGAACCAGCAGGCATTTCGTAGAAGCAGGTCGTATGAAAAACCTCAGTCCTACGAAATACTTCGGCTCTATCCTCATCGCGCTGTTCCTCTCGGTCGCTTTCGCTTCGGCTCAAACTCCGCCCGCCGCTGTGCCAAAAGGGGAAGTTCAACATTACGTTTTTGACCGGAGCCGGATCTTTCCGGGAACAACGCAGGATTATTGGGTTTACGTGCCCCGGCAGTACGACCCGGCCCGCCCTGCCTGCGTCTACGTCGGTCAGGATGGCGTGCAGTTCAACGCTCCGGCGGTGTTCGACAGGCTGATCGCGAGTGGCGAGATGCCGATCACCATCGGGGTGTTCGTGATGCACGGGCGGGTTAGGGCGCTGGCTCCGGGCGCGCTGGATCGGTTCAATAGAAGCTACGAATATGATGGGCTGGGCGCCAACTACGCGCGCTTTATCCTGGACGAGATACTGCCCGAAGTGGAGAAGAAGACAACCGCGGATGGCCGCCCGATCCACCTCTCGCACAGCGGCAATGACCGCTGCATCGGCGGCTCCAGCAGCGGGGCCATCGCTGCGTTTACGGCGGCGTGGGAGCGGCCCGATGCTTTCAGCCGTGTCTTCAGCGCCATTGGGACTTATGTCGGCCTGCGCGGCGGCAATAACTATCCGACGTTGATTCGCAAGTGCGAGCCGAAGCCGATACGAGTCTTTCTGCAGGATGGCAGCTCCGATCTGAATATCTATGGCGGCGACTGGTGGATGGCGAACCAGGAGATGGAGCGCGCTCTGACCTTCGCCGGATACCAGGTGAACCATGTTTGGGGAACGAGCGGACACAATGGTCGGCAGGCCACGGAGGTCTTTCCCGGCGCCATGCGCTGGCTCTGGAAAGACTGGCCCGCTCCGGTTACCGCCGGCGCCGGGTCTCCTCAACTTCAGGAGATCCTGATTCCCGGGCAGGCGTGGAAGCCGGTTGGGGGAACGTACGCCGGCGCGTCGGATCCTGCGGCCGATGCCGCCGGCGAGATCTTCTTCAACGCGGATAACAAGACCTATAAAATTGGCGCGGATGGCGCAGTAAGCGCTGCCGCTCCTGGCGCAAGGGTGGCGAGCGGACAGGCGTTCGGTCCCGATGGCCGGCGTTATGTCTGCGCCGGATCAGAGATTATGGCGTACGACGCGACCGGGCACGCCAGGGCGATCGCCCGCGGAATCCGAGGCCGCGATTTAGTAGCTGCTCATAATGGCGATATTTACGTTACCGCGCCCGGACTGACGGCGGATTCGAGCCGGATCTGGTTGATTTTACCCCGGGGTAAGAAGCGGTTCCTGGACACGGGCATCAAGTTCGCCAGGGGAATCACGCTCTCACCGGATCAATCGCTGCTCTACGTCGCCGACGCCCGGTCGCACTGGGTCTATAGTTTTCAGGTCCAGCCGGATGGAACGCTCGCGTACGGACAGCAGTACTACCACCTTCACGTCCCCGATACCGCCGATGACAGCGGCGCCGCCGGCCTCTGTGTGGATCGAGAAGGCCGGCTCTACGCTGCGACGAGGATGGGCGTCCAGGTGTCTGACCAGGCCGGCCGCGTCAACTGCATCATCCCGGTACCGTCCGGCGAAGTCACCGGCTTAGCTTTTGGCGGAGTTAATTCCGACACCCTCTTCGCGACCTGCGGCGGACGAGTGTACAGCCGGCGAGTTCGAGTCACTGGAGCGCACGCGTTCGCGGCGCCGAACAAACCCGCGCCGCCTCGGCTCTAACGAAGCCTCGTGGTCGTCATATTTCCATCGTCCGAGCGCTTCCGTATGCTTACGGCGAGGAGGGCGGCGACCAGGAGTGAACCGGCGAGGGTGAAAAGGCCGACGGTAAAGCCGCCGGTCGTCTGTTTAAGCCAGCCCATGGCATACGGACCGACGAAGCCTCCAAGGTTCCCCACGGAATTGATGAGCGCGATGCCCCCAGCGGCCGCCGTACCGCTCAGGAACGCCGTGGGCATCGCCCAGAATGGCCCGAGCGTTCCCCACAACCCCAGAGCGGCGAGGGAGAGGGACGCGAGCGCGATCCACGGGTTTTGCAGCACCGCGCTTATCCCCAACCCGGCGGCGGCTGTCACGCACGAGAGGGCAACGTGCATCCGGCGTTCGCCCGTGCGATCCGAATGCGTTCCCACGACGACCATGCCGATGGCGGCAAGGATGTACGGCGCGGCGGAGAGTATCCCCACCAGCAGGTCACTCATCCCCGACATGCCTTTGATAATGAGGGGCAGCCACATCGTGAAGCCGTAGAACCCGATCTGCATGGCGAAGTAGAGCGCCGTGAGCAGCAGCACCGCCGGGTTGGAGAGCGCCTGGCCGAGGGTGTAAACCGGGCGCTCCTGCTCGGAGCGAAGCTCGTTCAGGATCGACTCACGCTCCTCCGGCAGCAGCCAGTGCGCTTTTTCAGGCCGGTCAGTCAGATAGAACAGCGTCACAAAACCCAGGATAATTGAGGGGATACCCTCCACCAGGAACAGCCACTGCCAACCCTGGAGACCGCTCCTGCCGTGCAGCTTCAGCAACGCGCCGGACAGCGGACCACCGATAACTCCGGCAAGCGGCGTGGCCGTCATAAACCGGGAAACCGCCCGCGCCCGCTCCTCCGCCGGGAACCAGTAGGTGAGATAGAGGATCATGCCGGGGAAGAAACCGGCTTCGGCTAACCCGAGTAAAAAGCGGAGCGCGTAGAAACTGGCCGGAGTCCGCACAAACATCATGCAGCAGGAGATCACGCCCCATGTCACCATGATGCGGGCGATCCAGACCCGCGCCCCTATCCGGTGCAGGATCAGGTTGCTCGGGATCTCAAAGAGGAAGTATCCAACGAAAAAGATGCCGGCGCCGGTCGCATAGACGACATCCCCGAAATGAAGAGCGCTCTTCATCTCAAGCTGCGCGAACCCCACGTTGATCCGGTCGAGGTAGGCGCTGATGTAGAGGATAAAGAGGAATGGAATCAGGCGCCGGGTCACCTTGCCCAGCGCAACCTTCGGATGAACAGCGGTCACGCCCTCAGCCCTCCAGCAATCCCTCACGTTTCAGCCTTCGAGATACGAGGTCTCCGGTGTCCATGCGGCCCGTATCATTTCAATCACCTCATCGAGCTTCTCTTCGTTAAGCGGCTCGCCCTCGAGCGTTCGGAAAAACAGGGGCAGCTTCGATGCCAGCTCTTGATCTGAGAGCACTCCAGGTGGAACCATTCCACGCCCGAGCGCGGCGAGGCGCCGCAGCTCGCGAGTCTCCGCGCCATCCGGTTCAAGTTCCAGCGCTTCTTCGTAAATGGAAAGGCGCGCGTCCTCCGGAGGGTAGTGTAATCCGCGCTCCAGCTTGCTGTAATTAGACGGATCCGCCTTAATACGCAGGCAGAATTCCCGTAAACTCAGATTGCGCTCCAAACGGAGGCGCTTAATATAGGCCCCAAATGTTTCGTCCATCGGTACACCCCTCTCTTGTGGTATTCATAATACCACAATCGCGGTCGAAATACAATAGCGCGATGGTGGAGAGGATTCGGCGCCCCCGACGGGTTCAGTTCACCTGGACGAAGACCGTGTTATTCTCGGCGACCGGGCCGGTAACCATGCCCGGGATATGCCGGGTATACCGGCCGGTCAGCCGGAACTGTTTGGTGAGACGGATGTCCCGGGACGAGGCGCCAATCTCAACGTCGTAAGGGCCGGCGTCGGCGCGCCACTGTTTTCCTGGAACGTCGCAATAGGCCAGCGCCTGCGGATCCAGCTCAAAGGTGACTCGCTTCGTCTGGCCGGGCGCCAGGTTGATCTTGGTAAACCCTTTTAGCTCACGCACCGGCCGGTCAATCCGTGGCGCCGGTTCATGGATGTAAAGCTCAACCACCTCAGCCCCCGCGCGATGACCGGTATTCGTCACGTTGAGGCTGGCGGTGAGCGTTCCCCGGGGATTCATCGTGGGCCGTGAAAGTCTCAGATTGGAATACCGGAACGTCGTGTACGAGAGACCATAGCCGAACGGATAATAGGGCTTGATGCCTTTTTTGTCAAAATAGCGATAGCCGACGTAAATCCCTTCGGCGTAATAGACCTGGCCGTTCTTTCCCGGAAAATTGCCGTAATCGGGATAGTCCTCACGGCGCACCGCCAGCGTATCGGGAAGCTTGCCGGAGGGATTGACGTCACCGAATAGAATCGCGGCGATGGCGTCACCCCCATCTTCGCCGGGAAACCACATTTCAACGAGGCCGCGGATCCGGTTCAGCCAGCCCGACATAAGACAGGGAGTGCCGTTGTTCAGGACGACGATAGTCTTCTTGTTGGCGCCGGCCACCGCCCGGATCAGGTCATCCTGAGCGCCGGGCAGCGCCATGGATGGTCGATCCTGTCCCTCACCTTCCGTACCGGAAGTCGTCACAAAGACGACGGCCACGTCGGATTTCCTGGCCGCGTCGATTGCGTCTGTAAACTCCTTCTGCCCCGGCTGCAGCCATCCAAACCGGATGGTAGCCTCGCCGATTCCCTGAAAATACTCGATCCGGATGGGGTACTGCCGTCCCGCCGTGAGATACGCGGTCGCGATGTCCGTCGTGGCTGCCCTGGGATGCCAGCTATCAATGAGCGCCTTCCCATCCAGGAAGAGGCGGCAGCCGTCATCGGACGTGATGAACAGTTTGTATTGGCCGGTGGTTGGCGCCACAATCGTTCCGGTCCAGCGTACAGAAAACGAGGTGCGGCCTACGCCGGCGCCGGGCGCCTTCTGATCCCAGTTGAAATCAATTTGAGGATCGACGCGTGTGAGGGCAGGGGTTCCGCGAAGATCCTGATTGGGAAAATACTCGGCGCTCAAGCCGTGCTCTCCGCCGCCGTGGAACAGCGCGCTCGTGGGAACCGGACTTCCCACCTTTGCGATGTCGGTACCGGGCGCGTAATTGATGGTGATCCCGGCGCCGGCCCGTTTTTTGATTCCGTCGAGCGGATTCACGGTGAAGAATGGCGTCAGACCCGGGCTTCCGGCCGCGCCGGCCTGAAAGCCGACCGCCGCCGGCCCAATAACGGCAATAGAATGAAGATGGCGGCGGTTGAGGGGCAGCAGGTTACCCTCATTTTTGAGCAAAACGATGCCGCCGGCGGCCGCCTGGTAGGCCAGACGCTGATGCGCCGGCGAGTTTACGATGCTGTGATCGGGATGATGGACGCCGTTGAGCAGTCCCACCCGAATGATAGTGCGCAAGATCCGGCGCACGGCTTCATCAATGGCGTGCTGGGTCGTCGCGCCGCTCGCCAGCGCCGCCGCGATCTTTTGACGCGTGAAATGATCGCCGCCGGGCATTTCCAGATCCGTCCCGGCGTTGAGCGCGCCCGCTGTTTCGTGAACCGCGCCCCAATCGGACATGACGATACCGTCGAATCCCCAATCGTCCTTGAGAACGTCGGTCAAAAGATAATGATTGGCGGTTATATAATGACCTCTGAGTTTGTTATAGGCCGCCATAATCGTCCAGGCGTGTCCTTCCTTCACCCCGGCCCTGTAGGCAGGAAGGTAGATCTCTCGCAGCGCCCGTTCACTTACGTGGACATTGACGAAGCCTCGATCCACCTCTTCATTATTGCAGGCGTAATGCTTGACACACGCGGCGCATCCCGTGCTCTGCATTCCCTTAACATAGTTCACGGTGAGCCGGGCGGCGAGATAGGGATCTTCACTGAAATATTCACCGTTGCGTCCGCCAAGGGGTGAACGGTGGATGTCGATGGCGGGGCCGAGCACCACATGGGCGCCAACTCCCTTATTGAGCGCCTCTTCTCCAATGGCTTGACCGATTTTGCTGATGAGGGCCGTGTCCCAACTGGAGGCCATGGTCACGCCGGAGGGAAATAGGGTCGCGGGTCCCAGCGTGCCGTTGACGCCGCCGCGTACGCCCTGCCCGGCGTCGGCCATACCCATGGCGGGAACGCCAAGACGTGGGATGGGCTGCGTGGTAAACCCGGTGCCCGTAAGGAAACCGAGTTTCTCATCTTCCGTGAGCCGGCCAAACAGATCGTTGACGCGCGCTTCGAGGGACGCATGAGGATTACGATAGATCGGAATAGCCTGGCTGTACGCCGCGGAGGTCATCAGAAGAGAGGCAAAAAGCGAAAGCGCTCCGAGACGGACGAAATGATGGGTTGGTCGCATTGGGTTAAGGGTTTCCTTTGGTCTGTAGCGAGGGCGCCAGAGGCAGCGCCGCAGGGATGGCTGCGAGGTGATCACAGTTTCCTATTCGTGAGTTTCGGGCCAACCCCTTCTTGACGGCGAACGGCGATGCCCCGTTATGAGGAAAGGCCGGCGCCGCGGAACCCCACGCAATTGTCGAAATCGGCCTGGCGCGCGGTCGATTGCCGCATCCGGGGAGCGGTTTTTGAGACGGAGCACGACAGTTTTGAGCCGATAACTGGCGATTCCGTGTTGAAATGGGCGTCATTTCGCGTGATATTGAGGCCAACGGCCGTCGGATTTCGTGCTCGCGGATGTCGAAATGAGACGGTTTGAGACGGATTCTATTTCACCGCCGAGGCACAGAGGGCACTGAGAAAGCAAAAGATAGAGAAAACAGAAAGTGAAAGGATTCTGTACGTCCGGTCCTTCCGGGGTGAAGCGCGGCTGCCGGCGCGAAGGCGGAGAATGCGAGAAATGCTTCGCGGTATGCCGGCGCTCCCTAATTGTAAGCAGCGAGAGGGGTGGTTTTGAGAGGTAAGGGAAGTTAGTTTAGTGAAAAATGTGGGCGGGCGTGAATGGATTGTGCGGCGGCTCCGACCTCCAGCGATTCAGGGACCGGCTCACAACACCTTGACATTATTGCAGCGCAGCGGATCTGACCATCTGATGCTTATACGAGAGAGAATTGGCGCCGCCAGGCCTGAAGAAGCCTAGTCAGTGAATTGGTCAGGAGATTTGACGCAGCTCCATCTCCCCGAAGACCCTGGCGCGGCGGATGAGGTATTTCCGTGGATCGATGGGAAGAGCCTTGTGATCGACGAGCATATTACGCATAAGCTACAAATAGTAGATGGCGCCACCGGCAAGGTGACGCGGTCGATTTCTGAGCTGATCGAGGCGCCACACTCGTGAGTGACGGTGTCGAAATCTGAGCATCGGTCACCGGTTGAGTTCGCCCCCGCGGATTGGATACCGAGCGCGCATCAAACCACCGAGCGTCAATGAAGCATCGTCAGGGCCCATCCTATCCCGCGTGGTTCTGCGGTCGAATTGTGTCCCTCCGGGGTGATCGTTTGAGTGAAATAGGCCTTTGTATTCTCTTCCCCGCGAGTATGGGCGACCCGGTGTGAGAGAACAGGAACAGGAGGAGTCCCCGGGGAACGGGATGACCGTGTGCCACGTCTACGACGCAGCGGGGAGAGAGACCCTGCTGGCCAACGCCGGCCCGGTGAGCGTGGAATCAGCGGCGTACGCGGCGAGCTATGGTGACGCGGAGAACCGGGTTGCCTGGCAGGAGTTGTACAGGCAGCGGGTAACATGGTATAACATCCGGGCTCGGAGCAGTGGAGCGTCAAAACGGTTGTAAGGACCACCACGCGGTCATCAACCGGACCGAGTGAATGTTTTACAGTGGAGAGAAGCACGGGAGGTTTAAGAGATGGATTCTTTCGTCGTCGAGGGAATATATGAAGACGGTAAGATCGAGTTAGAGGAGCGTCCTGCGGGGGTCGCGCGGGCCAGGGTGCGCGTCACGTTTCTACCTGACGTGGACAGCTTGAAGGAAACGGAGGAGCGGAAGGTGGCTGGTGAGCGTGCCCTCGCCCGCATGAAGGCCGGCATCAACTTCGGCGGCGCGAAGTTCAACCGCGAAGAGATTTATGAAGAGCGGATGCGCGAACTTGATGAGCGCTCGAGACGGCGCCGGTGAAAACGCGCGCTCGCGATCTGGTCCTCGTTGACACGAATATCGTGGTCTACGCCCACGATCCAACGAACCCAGAAAAGCACGAGATCGCGCGGCGACTTCTCTCAGACCTGAAAACCGCACAACGGCTTGCCTACACCGCGCAGGTTCTCAACGAGTTCTGTTCCCGCATGCTGCGCCCCGATCGGCCGCCGGCTCTCACCCCCGAGCACGTGAGAGAAGTCGTGGCCGATTTGCAGGCCACGGGTGAGGTTTTTCCCCTGACAGGTGAGGCCACCTCCCTGGCAATGGATGCGGTCATCGCTTACAAGATGTCTTTTTGGGACGCGCTCCTGGGCCACGGCCCGGGAAAATGACGTCAAAGTCATTTACACGGAAGACGTGCCGGGCGCGGCCGAAATCGAAGGCGTCCGTTACGTCAATCCGTTTGTATGAAAACGGATCGCAGCGGTGGCGACGCCGCGGGTATCGCTTAACTTCATCCCGACAGCGCAGCGGCGCAGCCATCCCTGCCTGCGGAACGGTGTCATTGCCTGCAGCACACCGTCCCCTCTCTGATTTCAAGCCGTGGAACCGGTATCCGCCGTTCGTGGTCGTATTGATGAGCCAGCCGGGCGCCCGGCGGCGAAAATGCTCCGTTACAACCCGTTTTTCAACCACTCAATCACTGCGCCCACGACAGGCGCGCCGGGACGCGTTGTCCCGCCAGGAGATTATATGAACAGAGTTTTGGGTACCGCTGCCATGCTGATTCTCAGCGCCAGCGTTGCTTTCGGCAGCACTCCCGTCCATCACACCGTGAAGCACGCGGTCGCCCATCATACGAAGATGGCGGCGCATCACATGACGAAGATGGCGGCGCATCACATGACCAAAATGGCGGCGCATCATGCCACCAAGAAGGCCAGCCACGTGATGAAGAAGCCGGCCGTGAAGACAGCGAAGCTCCGCGAGGTGCTCACCTGCCCGGTGATGGGCAGCACGATCCCATCTCCGAAGTTCGCATCCGGTTACAGCGATTATAAAGGCACGCGATATTACTTCTGCTGCAAGCCGTGCAAACCGGCGTTCGATAAGAGTCCGGCCAAGTACATCGCGAAGATGAAGAAGGCGAAATAAGATCTCGCGGGGACGAGCGACGTCTCGTCCCCGAAGCCAGTCTCTTAGCTTTTAATTGGCCGGGCGCGAAGCGCGATCGCGGCCGCTACAAAGCCTGAGAAGGAGAGGACGGCGCCGAAGAAGAATGCGGCGCCGGGCACACGGACAGGCGCCGCCTTGCTCACAAAGTAACCGAACAGCGCCGTGGAAACCAGTGGGCCTACGATCCCCGTCAGGCTCACCAGGCCGGAAAGAGCGCCCTGCGCCGCGCCCTGCTCATCCGGGCCGTACTGTTTTGAGATCAGCCCCTGGATTACCGGCCCGCCCACGAACCCCATCGCCCCGACTATCAAGATCGCATACATCATCCAGCCGGCTGTCGCCATCCCGTAGAGCGCCAGGCTCGAGGCGCTGGAACCGAGGCCGATCAGTACGAGCCGCTTTTCACCAAACCGGGCGACGAGCGTGCGCATCAGTCCCGCTTGAACGATTCCCGCCAGCAGGCCGACTGCGGCCAGCGAAAGTCCGTTCTGAGCCGATGTCCAGCGGAAGCGATAGCTGTTATAGAGGACCCACGTGCTCTGAAGCGCCTGCTGGCCCAGGCCGGAGAGCACCGTCGCTACGGTGAGACCAAGCACTATCGGAAACCGCGCCAGGATTCCGAACGAGGCGATCGGGCTGGATCGACGCCAGGAGAATACTCGGCGATTCTCAACCGCCAGCGACTCCGGCAGTACGAAGAATCCATAGAGCCAGTTGACCAGCGCCAGCCCTGCCGCGGCCATGAATGGAACTCGAGGCCCAATTTCACCCAGCAGTCCGCCGATAGCCGGCCCCAGAATGAATCCCAGCGCAAACGCTCCGCCAACCAACCCGAAATTCTGCGCGCGCTTCTCCGGCGGACTCACGTCTGCGATATAAGCGTTCGCGGCGGTAAAGCTGGCCCCCGTAATCCCCGAGATTGTGCGCCCAACGAAGAGCCACCCCACCGTCGGCGCCACCGCCATGACGATATAATCGATGCCGGTTGTGAACAGCGAAAGCAGCAGGACGGGCCGGCGTCCCCATTGATCGCTCAGGCTGCCAAGCACCGGAGACGCTACAAACTGCATGGCGCCATAGACCGCGAGAAACCAGCCATAATAACGCGCTGCGGCCGCCACGTTTCCATGAGACAGCGACGCAATCAACTGCGGCAGGATCGGAACAATCAGCCCGAAGCCCAAAATGTCGATAAAGAGCGTGACAAAGATGAACCCGAGGCCCGCCTGGTGTCGCTTCATCCGGCGACACTCTGTGGCAGCGAGCGGATATTCCGGCCCTGCTCGATATATTCCAGGCTTATCATGCACTCCCGCAGCAGGGTTGTGTCCCCGATGTCGTGCGCATAAACAATTCCGATAAGGGTATGCCAGAGCGCCCGCAGACGCGCCATCCTCCATGTTGTCTCGTCGATCGGGCCGTAAGCCGCGGCGAAAGCGCCGTGGGCGCGCGGCGGCAGGAAGGTGTGCGCGATGGCGAGGTCGATCGCCGGGTCGCCGATATGGGAATCGCCCCAGTCGATCACGCCGCTCAGGCGCCCGGTATGATCGCACAGAAGATGCTGGGGATAAAGATCGCCATGGGTGAGCGTGTCGCATCGGGCGGCGTACTCCCGCGCCGGGTCTAGAATGGCGAGAAAAGGGGAGGGATCCTCAATCAGCCCGAGTCGCGTGATCTGCTCAAGCTCTTCCTTTGCGCGCGCCGTCCGCCGTCCCACCTCTAGCCGCCCCATGGTGTCCGGGCGCGCCCCGAGATCCATCGCCTCACGGAGTGGGATCGCGTGCAGCGCGGCCAGAAACCGGCCAAGAAGCGCCGCGTTGTTGACTTTTTGCGGGTCGCTCAAACCGGACGCCGCGCGGCCGGGGATCAGCGGGTAGCCGGCGAACGGCCACGGATAATCGTGCGCCGGCCGGCCGATGAAGCGGGGTGATGGAATCGGCAGCGGCAGCCGCGGCGATAGGGCTGGTGTCAGCGCCGTTTCGGCGATCAGCAGTGGAACGGCGATCTCTCGCCGTGGAAACCGGAAAACGAAGGCGTCGTTCACCCGGAACGCTGTATTATCCCACCCGGCGCCAAGCAGTTCCACGCGTGCCGGGGAGAGTTCGGAAAACTGCCCCTCGATCAGCGTCGCGGCCGCCGGCTCCGTAACAGCTAACTCAGCCGTCCATTGCGGTCGATTCATCTTGATTCAGCCGGGTCGAAAGCCATCGCGCGAGAGTGAGAATGGCAGCGCTTCCGGCTGCTCAGACCCGTTCCTGACCGCCGGCTCATCACTCATCGTGAACTGCAGCCGGCCGCCCCGGACGAGGTCTTCATGGGAGATCCAGAGCTTATCGAGTGGTTTCTCATTCAGCGAGATCTGCTGAACGTAGATCCGTCCCGGCCCATAATCCGACGCCTCCACGATCAGTTCCTTACCATGCGCGAGCTGGACCCGGGCCGCGGGAAACAGCGGAGAGCCGAACACGTAGGACGGATGGCCCGGACAGAGCGGGTAGATTCCGAGGGCGTTCAGAACGTACCAGCAGGACATTTCACCATTATCCTCGTCTCCGGCAAAGCCGTCGGGGCTGTAAAGCTCATTCATTACCTTCCTGACCCAGTATTGCGTCCGGTGCGGCTGGCCGGCGGCCGTATACAGGTAGAGAACGTGGTGGACCGGCTGATTGCTGTGGGCGTACTGGCCGAAGGGGACCGCGGCCATTTCGGTCATCTCGTGGATCTCGAAGCCGTACGTGCCGACCTCGAAACGCGGGTCCTGCGCCAGCATCCGATCCAGCTTCTGTGTCAATGCGTCGGGACCACCCATCAGCGCGATCAGACCGGCCGGATCATGGGGCACGGCCCACGTCGACTGCCACGCGCCGCCTTCCACATACGGTCCGCCCCAGGTGAATTCGTCCCAGGGTTCGTGCCACGAGCCATCGGCGTTCTTCCCGCGCATGAAGCCGATTTCGGCGTCATACGAATGGCGATAGTTCAGCGCTCGCTCCCGGAAGCGGTCGCCATCGTCACGCCGTCCCAGCGCGTCCGCCACCTGGGAGATACAGAAGTCATCGTACGCGTAATCCAGTGACCGCGCGGTGGCGCCGCCAAATTGATCCGCGGGAACGAAACCATGCTCCAAATAGTGCTCAATTCCAAGCCGGCCATAGCTCCCGGCCGCGTCACCGGGGAGGCTCGCGTGCTTGATCATGCCCGCGTAAGCCGCTTCGCGATCAAATCCCCCGATACCTTTCACGCAGGCGTCGGCGATAACGGCGTCGATATGCGTACCAACCATGCAGGCCCGGTAGCCGGGGCTTGCCCACTGCGGAAACCATCCGCCTTCTCTGGCGGCCTGCGTCCATCCCTGCACAATCTCGCCCAGGCGATCGGGCAGCAGAATCGAAAGCAGTGGATAGACGGTCCGGTAGGTGTCCCAGAAGCCGTTGTCGGTGTACAGCACGCCGTCGTGGAGCTTTCCATCGTAGGGGCTGAAATGAACCGGATGTTCGTTGGCGTCAAACTCATACCAGATCCGGGGGAAGAGATGCGCGCGATAGAGGCAGCTGTAGAACGTGCGGCGCTGGTCGCCCGTGCCGCCGGCCACCGCGATCTTCGCCAGCGCCCGGTTCCAGGTTTCTTCGCCCTCGTCGCGAACTTCGTCGAAGCTCCGGGCGCCAATTTCACGCTCCAGGTTTCGAATGGCCTGTTCTACGCTGATAAATGAAGTCCCGACCTTCATTTCAATGGAATCGCCGCCGGGTTCAAATTCGGCGATAGCGCCGAGGCGGTTACCGTCCAACCGGCTTTCCCCCTCCTTGATGCGATTACTCTGCGTGGGCGCAGCTCGTTCAAAAGGCCGGTCGAAGACCGCGGCAAAATAAGAGGCAAAGTTTTCCGGCGCGCCGCCTGAATTGGCGCGCGTGAAACCGCTAATCATCCGGCGGTCCGGGTCGACGGTGATTTGCGACGCGCCTTCAAACGAGTCAAAGATGACCCGGCCCATTTCGCCGGCGGGGAAGCTAAACCGGAAGACGCTGCACCGTTCCGTGGGAGTCATCTCCATCCGGGTGGAGTACCGCCGCAGCAAGACGGAAAGATAATAGGGCCGGGCATTCATCTCTTCCGGGCGAAAGGCGGACGACCGGTTTCCAGCGCTCAGCAGCGGCCGGCCCGTCTGCGCCATGACAACGAAATGGCCATAGTCGCCGATCCATGGGCTCGGCTGATGCGTCGCCCTTATTCCCTGTAGTTGACGCGAGTGCGGACTGAAGAGCCAGTTGCTCTCATCCGTCTGCGGCGCCCAGTGTGTCATCCCAAACGGTCGGCTAACCAGCGGAAAGCAGTTGCCCCGCGAGAAACGGAAGTGAGAACCGGATCCCTGGAGGAGGTTCACATATTGCGCCAGGTCATTCGTGGGAAAGTCATACTCGCTCATCTTGTTGTCCCCTTAACTCTGTTCACCGGTCGTTCTGGGCGGCTGTGGACGAAGGACAGATCGGAGCACGGCGTCGTACTGTTCTGCGCGATGCCGCCACGTTCCCTCCGCGAGCGCCCGCCGGCGCGCCTCCGCTTCCATTTCGCGGCGGCGCGGCTCATCGTTGAGCAGTGTGACGATGGCCTCTGCTGTCGCCGCGGAGTCTTCCACCGGAACCACCAGGCCGGTTACTCCCTCTACCACCGCCTCCTGAAGGCCGGATCCACCCGAGACCACCGCTGTTTTACCGCAGAGCGCCGCTTCAATCACCGCGATGCCGTACCCCTCGTACTCGTTGTCCCGGTAGGTGCTTGTCATCGCAAACAGGTCGCAGGCGTTCATCTGTCGAACCACCTCATCTGAATCCACCCGCCCGAGGAAATGGACCCGGTCGGCGACGCCGAGCTCGACGGCGAGCGCGGCGAATTCATCCTTTGACTGCGGCAGTCCAATCATTATATAGTGAACGTCCGGCGCCTTCTCCAGAATAAGCGGCAGCGCCCGGATAATCACGTCCTGCCCCTTCCGCGGCGAAATTTTCCCAACGGTCAGGATTAGCCGTTCGTCCGGCAGACCCAGGCTCGTTCGCGCCCGGGAGATTTCGCTCTGGGGGAGCACAATAAACATTGTGGGATCGGCGCCGTTTGGGATGATTACCGCCCGCGGCCGGATTCCCGATTGCCGCATCTCTTCGAGCGTGTATTGGCTCACGCTGACCACTTTATCCGCCCGCTCGAACGCCCACCGGCGCAGCGCGCGCTCCCACCACGCGGGCATCCGTCCATGCACGACCGCGACCCACGGAATGCGAAACAGGCTGCAAACGACCGCGGCGAAGTAGACGATGCGATCACCGGTCGCGAGAATCACGTCCGGCCGCCGGTAAAGGACCTGGACCGCGGCCATTAGAGGGCGATAAATGGGTGTTAGAACTGGCCATCGCAGAGAACGCCAGCGAAGAACGGGAAATGGCTGGCGCTCATTGAAGGCGCGAACCTCCTCCTCCGACGAATAATCCTGCGGCGCGATGACAGCGACTTCCCACCCCAGCTGCTGCAGGTTGCGCGCCAGCTCGAAAGCCTGCGTGCCGATCCCACCCGGACCCGGTGGAAACTCGGAGGAGAATAGGAGAAGCCGCATCGGACCTTTTCTTTGCGTGGTGTCGATCTTCGAGACGTTCGAATGGTTGAATATTACCTGCTTTCGGCGAGCGGGGCGCATCATCCTCCCATTTGATGTATCCATCGAAAGTTTTGATATACCCATCGCAAAACGGTATAGCGGGGCCGGCGGGGAAAACGGGCCGCTCGTCTTCGTTTGAGACGCCATTCTCACGGGCATGAACGGAGGGGCCGCGGATTGCAGTCTTCCGCGTTGTTTTTGAAAGGGATTGATTTGAGCGCAAAATCGCCGAATGGCCGGGTCGGTTTCGACCGGCGGCAGTGGTTGATTCTCGCCACGGTCGGCCTGGCTCTGGCAATTGTCGTGATCGACACCACCGTTGTTATCGTCACCATTCCGGCCATTCAGCAGCGTTTCGGCGCTACGCTGCGCGCCGTCGAGTGGGTGACGGATCTTTATGCGCTCGTCTTTGCGTCGCTGCTGCTTACCGCCGGAAAACTGGCGGACCGGTACGGCCGGCGCCGAATACTTATCAGTGGGATCTGCATTTTTGTGGTCGGTTCGATGATGGTGGGAATTGCCCCCAGTGTAGGTATGATTCTGCTCGGCCGCGCCATACAGGGCGTCGGCGCGTCGCTTATGATGCCCGCGACCCTTTCCATTCTCTCATCCAACTTCAGCGGACCCTCGAGGGGTATCGCTTTTGGAATATGGGGCGGCGTCTCGGGCGGGGCCATTGGCGCCGGGCCGCTGCTCGGTGGATTCCTCACCACGTATGCGAGCTGGCGCTACGCGTTCCTGATCAACGTCCCGATCGGAATTACTGTGATCATCATGGCGCTCAGGGTTATCGAAGAAGCGCGGGATGAGGAGCATCAGACGGCGCTGGATATTCCAGGGGCGCTGTTAGGCGGCGTTGGTCTCGGGGCCATCGTCTTTGGCGCCATCGAAGGCCAGGTTTATGGCTGGTTTCACTCCCGCGGAACCTTTCACATGGGAATTTTCACCTGGCCGTTCGCAAAAATCCCCCTTTCCATGGTGATGTTCGGAATCGGGATTGCCTCGATCGTTGGATTTGGGCTGTTCGAGGCGGCGATGCTGCGCCGGCGCCGGGATCCCCTTTTCGACTTAAGCCTGCTGCGGTTTAAGACGTTTCGTTTCGGGCTCCTCACGGCATGCATTGTCATGTTCGGGCAGTCGGGAATGATCTTCGTGCTTTCACTCTTCTTGCAGAGCGCCCGCGGGTTCTCGGCGGTGGCGACCGGCCTCATGATCTTTCCGTTCGCGGCGGCGGTGTTCGCGGCGGCGCCGCTGGCGGGCCAATTGTCGAGCCGGATTGGACCGAAGTGGGTGGTGACGGCGGGCATGATCTGCTCGACCGCCGCCGATTTCTGGCTCAGCCGCATCATAACAGTCCATACCCCGGCCATGCAATTTGTGCCGCCGCTGCTCTGTTATGGCGTTGGAGTTGGCCTGGCGACCGCGCAATTGACCAACGTCATCATGATGGAGATCCCGGTGGAGCGTTCCGGCGCCGCTTCGGGCGCCAACAGCGCCGTTCGACGGGTTGGCGCCGCCATCGGTTTCGCGATCCTCGGCGCCATGTTAGCCGCTGGCATGGCGGCGACAGGGCGGGCGGAGTTAAGCCACAATCATACCATTCCACCGGCTGTCCGAACATCGCTGAACCGGGCGCTGCAGCAGGGACTTTACGCCAGCGAGCTCAATACCGGCCAAATCAAAAAGCTCCCGAAAGCAGTCCAGGCGGACATCCATAAAATCGTCAGCCGGTCGATGGCCGCGGGCGCGCGCCGGGCCGGCCTGGTCGCCGCAATCCTGATATTCCTGGGCGCTTGCAGCTCCCTGCTCGTCCCCAACTGCCAGCCTCGCAGTGATGATGAGCGATGGGAGGGGCCGTGTGAGAGGGGGTAAATCGGCAGGGGCTTTCCCTGGCGCTCCGCTTCCGCGAGAAGCTTCGCTTCAACTTCCGGCTTGAGTTCTAACGTAATCGTCATAGTCTTTGCCTTATACCGTTTTCCATTCGAGTGGACTGCATCCGACTACCCGTGATTGTACCATAATCGGTGCGTTATGAAAGGTCATCAGCGCTTTAATCGGCGCCCATTGCGGTAGACTGTTTAGGGCGCAGTCTTCACATCGTACTTTAATAACTGGCGCAGCGCAGCCTGCGCAAGCAGGCGGTTTGAATCGCATAAGCCCGTCCCTCGGGCCGACTTGACCCCATTTTTGAGGAGGCATTCCGATGTTTAAGCTTCGATGGGTTCGTCCAACTGCTTCCGGTACCATCCAGCATGGACCGCAGCCTTTCAGCCCCGGCAGCCTCAAGAAAAAGGCACGCACCGAAGGGGCGACGCTGACTCATGGTGTTTGCCCTTACTGCGCGGTGGGATGCGGAATCAATATCTATACAAAAGGCGGCAAGCTCATCGATCTGGAGGGAAATCCCGACAGCCCCATCAATGAGGGAACGCTCTGTCCGAAAGGCGCCAATACGTTTCAGACGGCCGTCAATCCGAACCGGATTGAGCACGTCCAGTATCGCGCCCCGTACTCCGATAAATGGGAAACGAAGCCGCTGTCGTGGGCGATGGACCGCATCGCGCAACTGGTGAAGGAGACCCGGGATAAGGGGTTTCAGGCAGCAGCGCCCAATGGCAAAACGTTGAACGCCGTGAACAATATGGGCACTCTTGGCGGCGCCGTGCTCGATAACGAGGAGAATTACCTGATCAAGAAGCTGTTCAGCGGCGGATTGGGGGTGATCTCTATCGAGAACCAGGCTCGTATATGACACAGCGCTTCGGTGCCCGGTCTGGGCGCCCGGTTTGGCAGAGGCGCGGCGACGACGTATCAACAGGATCTCGCAAATAGCGACTGTATTGTCATCATGGGCTCGAACATGGCAGAGGCCCATCCGGTGGGGTTTCGATGGCCGCTCAAGGCCCGTGAGCGCGGGGCGAAGCTTATTCACATTGATCCTCGATTCACCCGCACATCCGCCATGGCTACCACCCATATCGCGATCCGCGCCGGCAGCGATATCGCGTTTTTGGGCGGGATTATCAATTATATCCTGACGCATGATCGCTGGTTCAAAGAATATGTGCTGGCGTACACCAACGCCACCACGATTATCGATGACCGGTTCCGAGACACCGAGGACCTCGACGGGCTCTTCAGCGGGTTTGATCTGGAAGCGCACGAATATGATCCCGTGACCGGCCATTGGAACTACGAATTTGAGGGAGAAAAGGACGATCATTCCGGCGAACCGGACATCGCGCCGCAGGAGACCGGACCGCAAACTCCCGAGGACGCGTCAAAGATGTCGGAGGAGCGAGAGCGCACGTCATACGGGTCGATGGGTTCCGGCCGCGGCCCGCACATTGCCCGGACGGATCATAAGACCGATCCATCCCTTCAGCACCCACGCTGCGTCCTGAACATCCTCAAGCGGCACTATTCTCGTTACACTCCTGAAATTGTGGCTCAGACTTGCGGCTGTACTCCGGAGGAGTTGATAGAGGTCGCTGAAACGCTCTGCGAGAACTCCGGTCGCGAACGGACGAGCGCGTTTGTCTACGCTGTGGGCTGGACGCAGCATACCACCGGCGTGCAGATTATCTCTGCCGCGTCGGTCATTCAACTACTGCTTGGCAACGCGGGCCGGCCGGGAGGTGGCGTCATGGCGATGCGCGGTCACGCGAGCATCCAGGGGTCCACCGATATCCCAACCCTCTATGACATGCTGCCCAGCTACCTGCCGCAGCCGACGATTTATCGTCATAATGAGGAGCTCGACGACTATGTTCAGGAAGAGGGAGGCGTGAGTGGAGGGTGGTCCAACTTCCGGAAATACATCGTCAGCCTCTTGAAAGCGTGGTACGGGGAGGCGGCGACGGCGGACAACCAGTTCTGCTGGAAATGGATTCCGCGAGAGGACGATAATTACTCCCATCTCGCCTATTTCGATAAGATGGCGAAGGGCGAAGTGGACGGCTATATCGTCTTCGGGCAAAACCCGGCTGGTGGCGGGCCGAACGCGGGTCTTCACCGCGCCGGCCTGCGGTCTCTGAAATGGCTGGTCGTAATGGATTGGTTCATGACGGAGACCGCCACGTTCTGGAAAGATGATCCAAAGGGACCAGGACCCGCTGAAGTCGGAACGGAGCTGTTTTACATCCCGGCCGCGAACATTGTCGAGAAGGAGGGCTCCATGACCAACACGCAGCGCCTCCTCCAGTGGCACGATAAGGCGCTGGATCCTCCCGGCGAATGCCGGTCTGATCTCTGGTTTGTCTACAACCTGGGCAAGAAGCTCAGGAAGCTGTATGAGGGGTCCACCGAGCCGCGAGATCAGCCGCTGCTAAATCTGACGTGGAACTACGATTATGACGAGACGCCAAGGCTGCCGGATGGAACTCACAGCCAGGTGGTGGGCGAGCCGGACGCGTCGAAAATCCTGAGAGAGATCAATGGCTTCAAGACCGCGGAAACCGATCCGAAGACCGGCAAACCGGTACCACTCGGGTCCTACCAAGAAATCAAGGATGATGGTTCTACCGCGTGCGGCGCCTGGATCTACTGCGGCGTCTTTCCCGAGGCCGGCCGCAACCGGGCGCGCAGCCGTGAGCGCAGTGATACCAACCCGTTAAACCCGGATTGGGGATGGGCCTGGCCGCATAACCGGCGGATCATGTACAACCGGGCTTCCGCCGATCCGGAAGGTAGGCCCTGGTCCGAGCGCAAGAAACTGATCTGGTGGGATGAAGAGCTCAAAAAATGGTCGGGCCTCGACGAGCCGGATTTTGAGCCGGACAAGCCGCCAGGCTACCGTGCCCCAAAGGGCGCCAGAGGCATGGCGGCCATCTCAGGCGACTCGCCGTTTATCATGAAGTCGGACGGCAAAGGCTGGCTTTTCGCGCCCGCGGGTACGAAGGACGCCCCGATGCCCACCCATTATGAGCCGATAGAATCGCCTATAAAAAACCCGCTGTACGAGACGCAGACGAACCGGGCGACGATGTTTCGACCCGGCCCGCTCAATGAGCTGGCGGCGTCTTGCTCGCCGGAATTCCCTATTGTGGGGACGACGTTCCGGCTTACCGAGCATTATCTCAGCGGGCCGATGAGCCGGTTCAATAGCTGGCTCAGCGAGCTGCAGCCCGGAATGTTCGCCGAGATCAGCCCTCAGCTTGCCACTGAACGCGGCATCACGCATGGCGGCTGGATGACGGTGAGCACGGCGCGGGCCGCGATAGAATGCCGCGCCATGGTCACGGATCGGCTTCGGCCGCTGGATCTGAACGGCCGCGTGATCCATCAGATAGGCATTCCCTTCCACTTCGGCTACTCGGGCGAGGTGGTGGGCGCCGTGGCGAATGATCTCACCTCGCTCGTGCTCGACCCGAACGTGAGTATCCATGAGGCGAAGGCGTTTACGTGCCAGGTGCGCGCCGGCCGGCTGCCGGGAACAAAGGCGCAGCCAACGACCCGGCCCGCGCCGTGGCCTACCGTAGAGCCCGCGCCCCGGACGCCGCAGGAAGACCAGCCCGAGGGGCATATGAGAGGAGGACCGCTGCGCGCCGCGCTAAGGCTGCTGCATCATCCAATGACCGGCGGGAAGAGGGACCGCTAAAGGATGAAGGGTGAAGGATGAGGGATGAATCAAAAGCGATGGACATCTCGCGCCTCGTACCTCGCGTCAGGGGATGAATTACCCGGCTGGTGGGCCTTCGGTCGTCCGTCCTCCGGACGAAGGCGGTCCCATCCCGCCCCGTCCTTTCGCACGTTCGGTGGACACCCGATCTCGTAATTCCCTCGCGGC